>CALREM010000026.1 GCA_943355185.1 Candidatus Nomurabacteria bacterium
CATAAAAATAAATGGAATGGGTTAAATTAAAATGTATACGACATCCTTTAGTATATCAAAAAGAAAAATACCCGTCTTGTGGACGAGTATTTTCCATGTGTGCCGTACCATAAGCCGAATTCTGTTTTCCCGATGCACCTTACGGTGAGCGGGACTGACAATCATTTATCTAGGCCTGCAATTACTCACAGGCTCAAGCGACTCTCCCCGAATCTGCGACGCAGACATCGGGACACGGTCTTGCACCAACGTAAGGGTTTTGCCGTTGCACCTCCTGTATTACTACGGGAGCTTTCCGATGGTCCTTGCGGTCATCGGAATTCCTCAGCTTTCGCCTCGGAACGTCACTGTTCGCACCTCTGGGCGTTACCCTGGCGGGAGTTACCCGCTACGTGCTGCCTTATGAGAGCGATCGCTCACAACTCACAAGACTGGTGTTCGGACTTTCCTACCCGATTTGCATCGGATCGATTGTCTGGTACTGCGTCTATAACTATACCACTTTTAGGTATGTTTGACAATAACCTCGAAAATCCCAGGATCCCCTTATTCCGCAACACTTGGCACCACTTCTTTCTTCTTTCCATGAGCATGAGAGTCAACCTCATAACTCGTATTCTGAGCTTCAAAGAAGTTCACCAGTTCATACACATCCGTTGCGGTACTCATCCATTTTGCAGGATTGGTGACGTTGTAGTACTTGGTAAAGCCCAACTCTTCGAGACGGCGGTCGGCGACGTATTTTACATACTGGTTCACGTAGTCTGCATTGAGACCCAGAATGCCTGTTGGAAAAAGATCCTTATTGTAATCTACTTCACGATCAACACCCTCGATAATAATATTACGGATATTATCTGCAAATTCTGTGGTGAGAAGTTCCGGATTTTCTTCGAGAATATTCTGGATCAAATTCATACCAAACTTGAGGTGCAAACTTTCGTCACGGAGAACCCAGTTGATCATGGAGCCAAAGTTACGCAACTGTTTTCGCTGGCGGAATGACAAGGCAACCATGAAGCCGGAGTAGAACCAGATACCTTCCGCGACGATATTGGTAGCAACCAAGTTACGGATAAAGTCTTGTTTACCTTCGACGGTTTCTACATCGAGACTTGCTTCTGTCATACGTCTCATATAATGGTTGATGTAATCTTCCTTTGCTTTCATCGAAGGAACGTCGAGGTGATGGCTGAACACTTTTTCACGATCGACGGGGAATGTTTCGAGTACGTATTCAAAAGCAACACAGTGGTTTGCTTCTTCCCACATCTGCTTTGCAAGATACAAGTGGCATTCGGCGGATTTGATATAAGGATATACTCCGAGTGCCAATGATCGATTGACAATCAGTTCTGCTGGGTTAAAAAAGGCTAACATGAACTCCACAGCATGACGCTCATCTTCGGTCATACGAGCCCAGTCATCGAGGTCTTCTTTGAGTGTGATCTCGTGTGGGAACCACGTATTACGTACAGCCTGCATGTAGAGGTCATACGCCCACTTGTACTTGATTGGGTGCAAACTTGTATCTTCGGGGGCGGCTTTTCCGATAAGCATAGGAGTTGAGAATTAGATAATTAATAGGCTAACAATAACACGGTTTTACTCGCAACCGACACAGATATTGGCTGTACCCGGATCCTCTGGACCAAAAGAATCCTGATGTGGGCGATAATCCTTTTTACCAAAGTTATCCATCATTTCTTGGACCTGATCAGGAGTAAGTTGAGGTTTCTGATATGTAGGAGCAACTGAGACAGCTACAGGATGTGGAGCCGTAAAACCTATCGGCATATGAGATATTGGATTTGCTACAGGAGTTGTTGCAGCAGATGGAGTTGCGTTTGGATGGTTAGTCAGTTTGTGTACCATCTCTGCCATAACTTCTGAATTTGATTCCGCTTTGACCGTCGCCACCGCACCAAATCCTTTTACTACTGCAGGAGCCACATGAGACTCAACATGCGTGGTCTCCATTTTTATTTGTTCCTGATGGGGAAATGAAGCCTCTGTTTCCTTCTGAACAATCCGAGCCTCGGGAGTATGCGGTACTGACACAGCAACGCGACTATCTACTGTAATACGAGCAATTTCCGCGTCACTCAAAGGAGTTGGAATAGGTTCTCCTTTTGAACCATCGTCGGAACGTCGTGCCGATGCCACTGCTGCAAATCCACTCTTGCCCATCTTCTCTGCTTTGTTGACCTTGGTTGTGCTCTGTTCAGCTGTGTGACGAGGCTTCATGTGGAGATAGTAGGTAGACTTGAGACCCTTCTTCCACGCTGCAGTATAGATATCCATGGTCTCGTCGAGATCGCGAGTTGCAAGATACATGTTACGTGACAATGCTTGGTCAACCCACTTTTGGGCACGTGCGGCAACTTCGATATACGCATACGGAGAAGTCGTAAAGGAAGTCTTGTAGATCTCCTTGAGCGCTTGAGGTATTTCAGGAATACTAGAAATGTCTCCTTGGTTTTCAATGATTGCTTCACGGACCTTTTCCCAGATACCCATGTTCTTGAGATCTTTTACCAAGTTATGGTTGAGATCGAGATATTTACCAGAAATTTTATTTCGTGAGAAGACCTGAGCAAAGCGAGCATCGATACCAGGAGTAGTTCCGACGACCAAACCGATGTTGGCATTTGGAGCGACGGCCATGAGGGTGGCGTTGCGAATACCATTTTTGACTTTGGTGCGGAGAATCTCCCAATTAAGACCTTTGTGCTTGCTGGTCTGATCGACAGTTACCGCCATACCACGGGACTCGGCGACCTTCTTGATAGTGTCGATCGGCACACGACCTTTGGACCATTCGGAGCCTTTGAAGTTTGCATAAGCGCCACGTTCGACGGCAAGGTTTGCGCTTTCGTCGATCGCCATATAACTGACAAATTCGAAAATACGATCTGCGAAATCCCATGCGTGCTCACTGTCATACGGCATACCCAAGCGTTCAATAGTATCTGCAAATCCCATTACTCCCAGACCGATAGCACGGTTTTCTTTGTCAGACTTTGCCGCTTCAGGAATAGGGAGGATATTGATATCGATGAGGTTATCGAGCTGACGAACTGCCAGACGGACACTTTCTTCCAAGCGACCCCAGTTAACCTCTTTGTTAATGACGTGCGCTGCAAGGTTGAGAGACGCCAGGTTACAGACAGCTACATTGTCCTTGTCTTGAGGGAGACAAATCTCCGTACACAAGTTCGACATGTGGATCGTACCAGTGTTGTTGTTGAGGGCACGGTTGTTGATGGTGTCTTTCCAGACGAGCCATGGGTGAGACGTAGACTGGAGGGCAACCAGTATCTGACGATACTGTTCGGTTGCGGGAACCTTTTTGAAAAGTCTCAGCTCGCCTCTCTGGGCTTTTTCAACGTACTCGGCATAGCGCTTACTAAATGCTTGACCGTAGAGCTCATTGAGATCTTTGGTGTCTGCAGGATCGAACATATACCAATCTTGGTTTGCCTCTACACGCTTCATAAACTCATCCGAAAGGAATACTGCTGTGTTGGCTGTACG
Source organism: Candidatus Nomurabacteria bacterium (assembly GCA_943355185.1). GTDB lineage: Bacteria > Patescibacteriota > Minisyncoccia > Phycocordibacterales > PALSA-1337 > C7867-002. The sequence goes on from CALREM010000026.1 coordinate 3,538, forward strand.
CATACGCATGTAGTCGTCACCCGCATTGTGTTTCCAATCCATGAACTCTGGAAAATCGATATGCCAGTTTTCCATGTAGAAACAAAGAGCGCCTTTCTTTTTGCCACCGCGCATAATGGCACGAATAGCGGTGTCGATAATCTTTGCAAATGGAGTCGGACCACTGGATGTTCCGCCGAAATTTGATTTGAGAGGGGAACCAGTAGCGCGTAATTTTGTGATTGAAAGACCTATACCACCCGAACCTTTAGACAAGAGCATAACGTCGGAGACCGTCTTTGCAATATGTTCCATGTCATCGTGCATCTCCAAGAGATAGCAGTTCGAAAGTGCTGGACGCGTAGTACCTGCAGCAAGGTTGGTTGATCCTCCTGCAATGTATTCGTGACGTGACATCTTTGTATAGAACTTCTTGGCGGCTGCAGTAGGATCCTTTTCATTGTAAGAAAGTCCCATAGCAACGCGCATAAAGAAGTATTGAGGAGTCTCAGAAGGATGCTGCTGATCATCCTTCATGAAGTAGCGATTTATCAGACCATCAAGACCAGCGTATACAAAGAGCTCATCACGTTCTATCTGCAAAGCGTCGGCCAAGCGAGCCAGGTCGAATTTGGCAGCCATGTCAGCATGCAGACGACGTCCGGTAACACCTTTTTGTATATAAGCAATGAATCCCTCGCGATGTTTTTGTTCGAGATCCGAAGGACTCTCTTTGTCATATTCACCGATGACGCGACGATATATAGTCTTGAGGAGAAGGCGAGTGGCAACACGATCATAATCGATGTCTTCTTTGATGTTCTGGACAGCGGTATTGATAGTGGCCTGGTCGAGTTCATCGGTGGTGATGCCGTTATAGAGGGTGAGCTGTGTCTCAGTCGCAATCTGCGTCACCATAGCGATCGGATCTGTCAGACCCTTACAAGCACGCTCAATCGACCGATTGACTCGATCAGCATTGTGAGGCTCTCGTGTTCCGTCTGTCTTGGTGATGAATATGCTCATATGGGTAGTGGTAAATATTAATCGTTGGGTATTTATTATAGCTCATAGGTATAGGGTAGGGGATTTTTGTCCCCTAATTTGGTACGAAAATTAGCACTAGGAATAAAAAAATAAACCTTGTGAAGAGTCGTCTGAAAATATCGAGTAGTAGTGGGATATTTAGAGGTACTTTTTTAGAAAAATGAGAATGGAGCAAACAAGAATCTCCCCTGCCCTGCTCTTTCAAAAAGTTATCCACAGGTGGTTTTAAACCTTGATAATCCTTTAGGGACAGTCCCGGATTACATATGTCCTGTAATTCAAACCAGAAATATCGGAACACATCCTTCAAACCACTTCATTTGGGTTTGAATTACAGGACATATGTAATCCGGGACTGAATTCCCTATTTTTCAACTTAAAATACTAGTTGGGCGCCTGTGGTGATGCCGAAATCGGTTGATTTTCCTGCATTTATTTCTAAAACGTACTGTATGAGATCTGGAGACATGAAGACCTCTGGGTAACTCTCGGGAGTAGCGTTTGCAGCTATTCCAATGACTTTTTTGTTCTTATCGATCCAGATGATGTCGAGTGGAAAATGCATATCTTTCATCCAGAATCCTTGAATGGTTGCAGTAGGAAAAATAAAAAGCATTCCTGTGTCGACTGATAAACTTTCTCGATCACTGAGACCGTGCTCACGGGTTTGTTCGGTATCGGCGCGAATGATGTTGATGGTTGCAGTGGGTGTCTGGAGGACGGATTCTACGTAAGAAGTATCAAAAGAGGTCGCAGAAGGTCTTTGGACGAGAAAAAAGAGTCCGAGGAGCGCTGCGCCACAAAAAAGAACCGATAGAATTATCTTCATAAAATATGCTAGTATCGTAGCATATTAAATAAGCGATTAAATACACCCGTATGTATACGATTAACTTTTGGCCAATTCTGATTTCTGCGATTGTAAGCTTTGGTGTTGGTGCGCTGTGGTATTCACCAATTCTATTTGGTAAAGATTGGCTCGCATTGATGAAGATT
>CALREM010000027.1 GCA_943355185.1 Candidatus Nomurabacteria bacterium
AGGATCTTGAAACACGTCTGAGTATTTTGAAGCGCATCAAAGATGCGAGTGTTCACGTTCGTAAACTCTTTGGCGAAGAAGTCATATTTCCACAGTCACATTCTCGACCCGTTGCACCAGTTTTTACACCCGATCCTACATTTACCTTAGATAAAGCTGTCCTAGTGCTAAAGGATCTCGTCAACAAGCTTCCTAAGCTAGAAAATCTACCCAAGGTACTTGTCAGTAAGGTAATCAGTCTCGAAGAGATGGTAAACACTCTTACTACGCGTATTACCAGCCATTTACGTATGAGTTTCAAGGAGTTTACCAAAGAACATCGAGCAAACCGTGTAAATGTCATTGTGAGCTTTTTGGCAATGCTGGAATTGGTCAAAGAAGGTATTGTCCACGTCACTCAAGAACGACATTTCGATGATATTCAAATGGAAACCAAAGATGTAGGAGTGCCCCGATATTAAATTGTGTATACTGTACCCATGAATCTTCCTCAACAACTCGAAGCAATCCTGTTCTGGAAAGCCGAACCAATTTCTATCAAAAAATTAGCTTCTTTTCTTTCTCTCTCGGAAGATGCCGTTCGTACTGGTCTCACCGAATTGGAACAAAGCCTGCAGGGAAGGGGAATAACTCTGGTCCGTACCCAGGATGATGTTATGCTTGGCACTGCCAAAGAACTCTCCTCTTTGATTCAAGTTATTACCCAAGAAAATATCTCGACTGATTTGGGTAAATCAGGCTTGGAAACTTTGTCAATCATCTTGTATCGCGGACCGATCTCTCGAACTGATATCGACTATATACGCGGTGTAAATTCACAATTCATCATTCGCAATCTTTTGGTACGCGGTCTAATCGAGCGTGTAGACAATCCAAAAGATTCTCGAAGTTACCTCTATACATCCAGTCTTGAACTCTTGGCACACCTGGGTCTCTCGAAAGTTACAGATTTACCCGATTATGAAGCCGTCAGTAAAGATATCGACAGCTTTCAACAATCCACAGAAACACCCGTAGATCCAGAAGCGTCAGTCGATGCTACAATAGAGCCCTAATGCATTCTCGCACCCATTCACATATCGATCGTTTTTTTCTTATTGCTGTATCGATTTTAACGCTCTCCGGTTTCGTAATCTTTCTATCTGCTTCTTTGGGGTTACTGGCACAAACAGGAGCGACATTTGAAAACGTCGCTCTTAAACAGGGGATTAGTCTCTGCATCGGTATTGTCGGATTCTTCATCATGTCACGAATACCGTATACAAAGTTTCGTCAAACCGCTTTTTTTATTCTCCTTGGAGCAGTTCTGATCAATTTACTCTTATTTATCCCTGACTTAGCACTTCATCACGGCGGCGCTTCACGCTGGATCGATCTCGGCTTTGTTTCATTTCAACCATCCGAATTTCTCAAAATTGCTTTTATCATATATCTCGCGGCTTGGATCCAATTTGCAAAGGATAAGATTAAGACCTTTCGTTTTGGTTTAGTGCCTTATTTGGCAATCATGACAATTTTGAGCACCTTACTTCTAATCCAATCGGATACCGACACACTCGCCATCATCGGCTTCACTGGCATCGTAATGTTATTTATTGCAGGCTTACCATTTCGTCATTTTATGATAGCAATAGGAATCATGATGATTCTCGTTGTTGGAGTTGTGGCATTTCGTCCGTATGCGTATCAGCGCGTAAAAGTATTTTTTAATCCGGGCGCAGACACACAAGGAGCAGGGTATCAGATCAATCAGTCTTTAATCGCCATTGGCTCCGGCCAAATTACAGGAAGAGGTTTCGGTCAGAGTGTTCAGAAATTTGGCTATCTTCCGGAACCTATCGGCGACTCTGTTTTTGCAGTTGCAGCAGAAGAGTTCGGTTTTATAGGCAGTGTCATCCTCCTTCTCATTTACATCATGTTCGCCGTCAGTATATTCCGCGTAGGAACTCGCGCACCTGATTCCTTTGGAGCACTGATTGCGATTGGTATTGCAGTACTCGTAATTACCGAATCATTCCTCAATATGGCCGCCATGCTTGGCCTAGTTCCACTCTTTGGCGTACCACTCCTTTTCGTCAGCCATGGTGGTACCGCACTGATCATCGCACTGCTCGCATCAGGAATTGTGGCCAATGTATCAAAATATGCAAAAGAGTAACCAAAAACAAGCAGCTTTTGTATTTACCATATCCGTTGTAAAATAAACCCATTATGAAAATTCTATTCACTGGCGGCGGTTCAGGTGGCCATTTCTATCCTATTATTGCCGTAGCTCAAGCCGTGATCACTCGTGCCAAGGAACGCAAGATTCTACTCCCGTCGCTCCACTATATGGCACCGAGCAAGTACAACCCTCGAGCCCTTTTTGATAATGATATCGAATTCCTTTCAGTTCCTGCCGGTAAAGTCCGTCGCTATTTTTCATTACTCAACATCACTGACGCCTTCAAAACTGCATATGGATGTATCATTGCTCTGATAAAAATGTATTCATTGTATCCTGATGTTGTTTTTGGAAAGGGAGGATATGCCAGTTTTCCAACCCTATTTGCTGCCAAACTTTTGCATATTCCAGTCATTATTCATGAATCAGATTCGAAACCTGGCCGGGTCAATCTCTGGGCTGCGAAATTTGCTCGTAAAATAGCTATCTCATATCCGGATGCCGCAGACCATTTCAAGAAGACTCCCCCTGACCGTATCGCTCATACCGGCAACCCAGTTCGTTCGGATATCATTATCCCTCTCTCAAACGGCGCTCACGACTTTCTCAAGCTCGAACAAACCACGCCGACCGTACTGATCCTCGGAGGTTCACAAGGTTCTCAAAACATCAACGATGTTATTCTGGCGGCATTACCAGAACTGCTCAATCGTTATCAGATCATTCATCAAACTGGTCGTGCCAATATCGAAGAGATCAAATCTACAACGGAGATCATTCTCAAAGACCATCCGTATGCACACCGATACCATCCAATGGATTATTTGAATGATCTCACCCTTCGTATGTCCGCCGGCGTGGCTGAAATAATCGTCTCACGTGCCGGTTCCACAATCTTTGAGATTGCCGCTTGGGGAATACCTTCCATTATCATTCCACTCCCTCACTCAATCAGTCATGATCAGACCAGTAATGCCTTCTCCTATGGCCGAACCGGTGCTGCAACCGTGGTTCAAGAAAACAACCTCAGCGCCCACATTATTATCGGAGAAATTGACCGAATTCATAACAATCCAACCATTCAGCAAAGTATGAAAGATCAAGCCAGGGCATTTGCCCGTCTCGACAGTAGTACTCTCATCGCAGATGTACTTATCGACATAGCCCTGGAACATGAGCACTAATATGCTATAATAGGCACATAACAATAAAGTCGAATTAGCAACCCATAAATAGTAATTTATTCATATGGAACCTCAAAGTGGCATCAAAGCGTGGCAATGGATAGTGACTGTTATCGTCATTATTATCCTTATTATTATTGGCGTATTGGTGTTCGGTGGCGACAAGACCGACACTACCGCTATCGATAACCCAGGAACAACAGTACCGACTAGCACAACAGGCGTTAACCGCATTGTTATGTCAGATCAGTACCCAGGTAACATCGTGTACCTCTCATCAGTTCAATTTGAAAAGGGTGGATGGGTAGTTATCCATGCTAATAATGCTGGTCAACCAGGGGCAATCATCGGTCAAACATATTTTGAAAAAGGTATCAATCCAGGACGTATCACTCTTACAAAAGCAACCGTCGAAGGTGGAACATACTACGCTATGCTCCATTCAGATGATGGCGACAAAAAGTTTGATGTAGCCAAAGACCTTCCACTCAAAGATTCTAACGGCAGTATCATTATGAAGATATTCCGTGCAGCAGCTTCAGTTGGTGCAGAGATCAAGGGATAAGAATCGCAAGTAACCAGTAAACCGTAAACAGAAGACCATCTCGAAAGGGGTGGTTTTTTGTTTACCTCTCTGGTTACTGATTACTCTTTTTGGATTACTAATTACTGTTCTATTACGTTATAATACCCCCTATGACTGTTATAACCCGATTTCCACCGAGTCCCACTGGCTATTTACACATAGGCCGTGCACGAACTGCATTATTTAATTATCTTTTTGCACGTCAAAACAAAGGAACGATGGTGTTCCGTATCGAAGATACCGACAAGGAACGTTCCAAGAAGGAATATGAGGAAAACATAATCGACTGTTTGGCATGGCTCGGTATTACCTATGACTCCGGTCCATTCCGCCAGTCAGAACGCAACGACATATACAAAACCTATATCCAGAAACTCATCGACAACGGTCATGCCTATATTTCCAAAGAAGAACCAGTAGAAGGTGAACCTACAAAAAGAGCCGAGGTTATCCGCTTCAAAAATCCAAATAAAAAAATAACCTTTACCGACCTCATTCGCGGTGACATCGAATTCGATACAACCGATCTCGGTGACTTTGTGATTGCACGTTCAACTGACGAACCTCTCTACCATCTAACTGTTGTTATCGACGATCATGAGATGGGTATCACGCACGTCATCCGTGGTGAAGATGGTATTTCGAACACTCCGCGCCAGATCCTGATTCAAGAGGGAATAGGTGCCAAGCGACCACTCTATGCGCACGTACCGTTGATTTTGGCACCAGATAAATCCAAACTTTCTGGACGTCACGGGGCAATTGCGGTAACTGATTATCGTGAGAAAGGATACCTACCTGAAGCGATTATTAACTTCCTGGCATTACTCGGCTGGAATCCCGGAACAGAACAGGAGATTTTTTCTATTGAAGAATTAATTGCTGCGTTTGATATCGGTAAAATCAACAAGAGTGGTGCAGTATTTAACATTGAAAAATTAAACTGGTTCAACAAAGAGTACCTCAAGAAAATGTCAGATGAGGCTTTTACTGCAGCTGCAAAACCGTTTCTTCCAGAATGGATGGATACAAGTCATCCGACCTATATCCGTTCACTTCCAATTCTTCGTGAAAAAATAAGCGCCTTTGGCGAAATAAAAGATCTATTTACCCCAGAGGGAGAATTGAGTTTTATGCAAAATATAGCGGTATATCCAAAGGAGCTCCTTCTCTGGAAAAAGAATCCCGATGCCACAGTCTCACATGCACACCTGACCGAAGTGAAAAAACTTCTTTCATCTGTATCAGAAAATGATTTTACGGCTGAGCACATAAAAGCTGCAATATGGGCCTATGCCGAAGAAAAAGGGAAGGGTGATGTTCTCTGGCCACTTCGTGTCGCCATTACCGGCAAAGAACGTTCACCCGATCCGTTCATTTCCGGAGCTATTATAGGGAAGAATGAGACACTTGCACGCATAGACTCTGCCCTGCATAACCTTTCTTCTGTTCAATGATAGTGAACTTCAGACATTCTCGAATATGTGTACTACTGATTCTAATCGGTATATGTTCAAACATATCACTACTATCCGTGCAGGCTCAAACTGCTGATCTGCAAACCAAAATTGATC
>CALREM010000028.1 GCA_943355185.1 Candidatus Nomurabacteria bacterium
CTATGCTGATCACCTTTTTCTTTATTGTATTCCAACATCAAATCAATATTCGCCAACAATAATCCACGTTCATGACCAAAACAATCGACAGCACCAGCTTTGATCAGTGCTTCAAGCGATTTTTTATTCAAATTACGATCTTTGATTCGATCCAAGAAATTAGAAAGAGAAGTAAAAGTTCCCGCGCGCTTTCGTTCGTCGATAATCGTCGACGATATTCCCTGACCGAAGTTTTTGATAGTTACGAGTCCGAAACGAATACGATAAGTGGGTCGTTGAAGGGAAGGAAGATGTCCTTCCGAAGCAACTCTCGGAGGCTGCGAAGGCAGCTGAGAGCGAGCTGCGGACCCAGCAGGGTCCGACAGCGTTTGCTGCGGAGGGACATCTGACTGACCCTTAATCACAGTAAACTGACTGTAACTTTCATTAACATCAGGCGGTAATACCGGAATGTTCATACGTTTACATTCGGCGATAGTTTCGGCGACTTTTTCGACGTCGCCAGATTCGGAGGAAAGCACGGCTGAAAGATAAATTTCAGGATAGTGAGCTTTGAGATATGCCGTGAGGTATGCGATACGACCATAGGACACCGAGTGCGCTTTGTTGAAACCGTACGCTGCAAACGGTTCAATCCATTTCCAAACTTCCTTGGCTTTCTTTTCTGACCACTTACTGTGCGTCATACAGCCTTTGATGAATTTATTTTTCTGTTCCGCCATTTCCTCGGGAATCTTTTTGCCCACCGCCTTACGGAATTTATCCACTTCAGTCCAGGTGTATCCGGCAAGCTCACGCGCCATCATCAAAAGGTCGTCTTGGTAAACCAAGATGCCATTCGTCTTTTTCAAAATCTTTTCCAGAGCCGGATCGAGATAGGTGATCAGAGATGGATTATGTTTACGCTCGATATATTGGGGGATGAATTGCATCGGACCTGGACGATAGAGAGCCACCATGGCGTTGATATCGTGAATACTGGTTGGTCGCAGATCTTTGAGGAAGCGCGTCATGCCGTCACCGTTCAGTTGGAACAGATCGGCAGTTTCTCCACGGGCCAACATTTCATAGGTTGGGACATCGTCGATCGGAATTGTGTCAGCATTTATTTTAATTCCATCAATTTTTTCAATACGAGCGATAGCGTCGGCAATAATGGTTAAGTTTTTCAGTCCCAAGAAGTCGAATTTCAAAAGACCGGCTTCTTCGATCGAATACATATCGTACTGGGTGATGACTTTTCCTTCACCTTTGGGATCGAACTGTAGCGGAGTAAAGTCGGTAAGTGCACTTGGTGAGATAACCACGCCAGCAGCATGCACACCGATGTGACGTGAACATCCTTCGATCTTGCGAGCCATGTCGATGATACGACGAGCGTCGAGTTCGTTTTGATATATGGTTTTAAGTTCCGGAACTTCTTCCAGAGCACGATCGATGGTCATAGGAAAACCTTGGGCACCCATGGGTATCAATTTTGAAATACGATCTCCGACGTCATAGGGGAATCCCATGGCGCGTGCCACGTCTCGGATGGATCCACGTGCCGCCATGGTTCCGAATGTTCCGATCTGCGCCACCTTGTCGCGACCGTATTTCTCTCGTACATAGTCGATAACATCGTCGCGACGATCGTCGGCATAGTCCATGTCGATATCGGGTGGTGACGGACGTTCGGGGTTCAGGAAACGTTCGAAGGGGATTTCGTATTCAATCGGATTAATATTTGTAATACGTGCCAGATACGTCACCATCGATCCAGAAACCGATCCGCGAATGTTAGAGAGGATGCCATTTTCGTGAGCGAAACGCATCAGATCGGCTACTACCAGGAAGTACGGTGCGTATCCTTTATCTTTAATAACTTTTAATTCATATTCGGCACGCGCTTCGGTCTCGGGAGTTTGTTCGACATTGCGTATGGCAAATCCTTCGAATACCAAGCGACGCAATTCATCGTCAGGAGACAAACCACTTTCGATAGTGAGCTTGGGGAACACCCATTTACCTAATGTCATTTTAAATGTGCATTGTTCAACTATTTTTGCAGTGTTGGCAAGTGCTTCGGGGAGGTCATGAAAAAGTTCTTCAGCACGTTCGGTGGTGATGAATGAAAAATCATCTTCGTCACTGTCGGAAATTTTATCTGAACCGTCGCCATGACTATTTACGCGCACCAATGTTTCTCGAGCAAAGCGATCTTCTGGTTTGAGATAGTAGACATCGTGTGCAGCACAGACGGGAATGTTCTCGCTGGCCGCAAACTCGACGAGCGTTTTCATTGCTGACTCGTGGTTCTCGATTTCTGGGTGACGAGTGACCTCAATATAGAGTCGACCCTCTGCTCCAGACCCGAATACTTTTTTATAAAATGTGGCGATATCTCTGGCTTTATCTTGGTTGCGACCTTTGAGTGATTGGGCGATTTCTCCAGAAAAAGAAGGGGAGATGGCGATCAGACCCTCGTTGTATTTTTCGATGAGTTCACGATCGATACGAGGTTTGTAATAAAAACCTTCGAGATGAGAAAGGGTGACGAGTTGCACGAGGTTACGGTATCCGGTTTCATTGGTGGCCAATAAAATCAGTCGTGAACGTTTGTTGTCGACGCCAGCCTGCATGTCTTTTCGTCCGCGAATAGCAACAAAGAAATCGACACCGATAATCGGTTTGATCTGATTTTTTTCACAGGCTTTGTAAAATTCAATCGCACCATAGAGGTTTCCGTTATCAGTCAGTGCCAAAGCATTCATGCCATGCTTTTTTGCTTCAGCAACGAGATCGTCGATCTTGGGAAGTGCTGCGAGGAGGGAGTAGTGGGAGTGAGTGTGGAGGTGGGTGAAGGGAGTGGACATGGGGTTAGTTTACAGTTTGCGGCTGGAAATGGAAAGTTACCCCAAGACGACATATTTTTGAGTACCTGTCGTCTTGTCGGTTTGAAAACAGGTGAGATAATAAGGGTCATGTTAAGTCCTTATATCAGCGGTCGAACCGGTGTTTTTATTGATGAAGCGAATTTGTTCCATTCGCAGCGAACTTTAGGCTGGAAGATTGATTATAAGAGTCTATTTTGGTTGTTATATGACGAATATGCTCAAACAAAAAATATCTTTTTATATACCAGTTTTATTTCTACTGATTTAAAAAAGCATTCTTTTATAAATAAGCTTGTTGATTATGGATTTGTGGTACATAGCAAAGAAACAAAGAAAATAATCAGTACTTCTGGCACAACTCTTTTAAAGGGAAATTTGGATATTGAGCTTGCTCTCGATGCTCATAGATTTTCTGATACCTATGATACGCTTATTTTATTTTCGGGTGATTCTGACTTTGCGTATTTAGTAGATCTTTTAAAAGAGGCTGGTAAAAAGGTTATTGTAGTTTCTAATAAAGGCCATATTTCTCGTGAACTTTTACGGAGATCTGAGTTTGTTGATTTATCAAGCTTGAGAAGTAAGATTGAGTTTATAAAACACAAAACCACCTCAAAAGAAGTGGTTTTGGACGGTATTACATCTAGAAGTATACCAAAATGAGGCCTGTTGTCAAGCAAAAGAACACCCTTTTTCTCATCGGTATCGATGAAGTGGGTCGCGGACCGATCGCTGGTCCGGTGGCTGTCGGTGCTTTGGTATTTCTGAAACCGGAAGCTAAGAGACTTTTTCGTGGTGTAAAAGAATCGAAACAACTGAGTGAAATAAAAAGGGAACAATGGTTTCGAATTATTGAATTGGCACAGAAGTCAGGGCATATTGATTTCAAGGTGACTTTTCAGAGTCAGAAGATTATCGATACCAAAGGATTGTCCTATGCGATTCGTACAGCACTATGCACTTCTCTGGAGTCATTAGGAATCGAACCGGTGTCTGCCCACGTTCTGTTGGATGGTGGATTGAAAGCACCGATTCAGTATGTGAATCAGAAGACAATTATCAAAGGTGATGAAAAAGAAGTGGTGATTGCCCTGGCTTCAATTTGTGCAAAGGTGTTGCGAGATCGGCGGATGAATACATTAGCGAAAAAATATCCGTTATATGGTTTTGAGAAGCATAAGGGGTATGGCACGAAGGGGCACTATGGAGCAATTCGAAAATATGGGATGTTAGAGACGCACCGGAGGAGTTTTGTGAGAAAATATTAAATTCCCGTTATCTCAAGATACATTTATGAAAAAACGAACATGGACAATTGATCAATTGAAAAATGCTGTTGCAATGTCGAATAATGTTCGGCAAGTTATTATATATCTAAAATTAAAACCGGCAGGAGGAAATTATGATCAAATAAAGAAATATATAAAAGAGTACACATTGAATACTTCTCATTTTGATCTTGGACCATGGAACAAAGGAAAGATGGGTATGTATAGAAAATTGACCCCTCTCAATCTTATTCTGGTACAAGATAGTGATTTCCAAAGTTATAAACTTAAGCTAAGATTGTTTAGGGAAGGATTGAAACCTCAAAAATGTGAACAGTGTGGATGGGCTACGCAAGCTCCTGATGGAAGGTTGCCTCTGGAGCTAGACCACATCAATGGAAACAGACGAGATAATAGACTTGAAAATATTCGTATTTTATGTCCAAATTGTCATAGTCTATGTCCAACACATAGAGGTCGAAATATGAAAAAACGCCGAGATGGTGAAACTGGTAAACACGCAACACTTAAAATGTTGTGAGCTTTAAATGCTCCTGTGGGTTCGATTCCCACTCTCGGCACCATCAAGGTAGATGCGGAGGCCCTATATTTTGAGCCATTTTTCTGATTGTAAAATTAGGCACCTCTACAGGAATCGAACGTAAAAAACAGAGATTTTTCTCTGCTTTTTGCGTTCGTAATTCTACTGCTCTATCGAAAGCGTTTTGTCCTTCAGCAATATCCTACTCTTAATGCAGGAGAGCACTTCTCGCTTCTGTAACATTGTTCCATGTCTGAGCATATGTTTTGCGAACGTCTTGATGGATATATCCTTGTGCTTTTTGGATTGATTCAGATCCACTCCGAGTACTCCCGTCTGAAAGAGCGCATATCTCGCCACTTCTTCTTCGAGCTTGTGCTTCAGCTCACTCTTATCCATACTCATCTTGTCGATGATCGGCAGCATCTCATCGATCAGGATACTCTCTTTTACAGATTCATTCGGGCATTCTCGATTTTTCACCTTGGTACATCTGTAGTACACATGAGCATTTGATCCTCCATCTTTCAGTTCCTTGATCTTTTCTTCGGCCGTTATGCCTGATTCGCAGTAGGCGCAGTGGAGCATCCTCGTGAAGGCAAATTCTCTGCCGTAAGCTTTCTTGTTCTCAACTTTGATCTTGCCTTGTACTGCTTCAAACAACTCTCGGCTAATTATGGGCACATGCTTGCCGGTGTACCACTCACCGCTTCCTTCGGGATATTC
>CALREM010000029.1 GCA_943355185.1 Candidatus Nomurabacteria bacterium
ATTTCGGCCTTAACAAGGGCAGCGAGTTCCTTTTTGACTATAGGTGCGGGTGATTTGCTTCGATCGACGATTTCTTTTACCAAAAAAGGCATTCCTTGATTAAAAAGAAACATCCGAAGGATCTTTACTTTAGCGAGACTACCAAATAGGGCGGTAAGTGTGTCCATGGGCGTATATTTGATGTTGGCCGTATTCTAACAGAAAGAGCGGGGTGAGGGTAGGCCTCGCCATGCCTAAAGGGTTGCACTTTCCCTATCTGCATGTAATATGTCTGATAAGGCTATAGACAGAGGGCTCCCGAGCTTAGTCGAGGGAATAAGACCTTCCGAGGTATCTCTACCTTTTTCGTCACGCCGGGGTCGATCTTACAAATATTATATTTTATCTCATATGGCACGTACCAAAGCACAAAAAAAGGAGATCGTTGAAAAGCTACATACGATTATCGACGGAGCTTCCTCCCTCGTATTCGTCAACATGCACAAGCTGACCGTCGCTGACACTATGGCAATGCGTCGCGCACTCAAGGCAGATAACGTAGGATTCTTTGTTGCAAAGAAAACCCTCACTTCTCTCGCTCTTGCAGACAAGAAGTTTGCCGGTACACAACCAGAACTTCTCGGAGAATTTGGTTTCGCATACGGTACTGATCTCGTGGCACCAGCTCGTGGCGTCTATGCTTTCCAAAAGAAATTCAAAGACAAGCTCACTATCGTTGGCGGTGTTTTCGAAAAGCAGTTCATGAATAAGGACCAGATGATCTCGATTGCGTCCATCCCACCACAACAGACGTTGTATGGCATGTTCGTCAACGTTATCAACTCCCCTATCCAGAGTCTCGTCATTGCCATGGATCAAATCGCACAGAAGAAAGCTTAATTATTACTTTATTACATTACCATTATGGAAAATACACCAGTAGAAGTCCCATCAAAGTTCAAGTCAATTGTAGAATCAATCGAACAGATGTCAGTTATTGATCTTAACGAACTCGTTAAACTCTTTGAAAAGAAGTTTGGCGTTTCAGCTCAAGCTACGGCAGTTGCAGCTACTGCAGATGCTGGACCTGCAGCCGAAGAAAAGAGTACATTCGCTGTTCACCTTACTGATGCCGGCGCTCAAAAGATCGCAGTCATCAAGGTTGTTAAGGAAGTTCTCGCTCTCGGTCTTAAAGAAGCAAAGGATCTCGTTGACAGTGCACCAGCCCTCATTAAGGACGGTGTAAAGAAGGAAGATGCTGAAGCTATCAAGAAGCAAGTTGAAGCAGCAGGCGGAAAGGTTGAATTGAAATAAATTCACTTCCTTCGCGTTTCAAACATAAAAGCCCCGATTGTCGGGGCTTTTATGTTGTCATCTGTTCTGATATTACCTCTGTGGATCCAAGGTCATACGTCGTGACACCCAATCCCACATGATATTGACCTTGGTTTCGACTGCTACTACTCGTTCTTTGGTGTCTCGAATATCAGACGATATTGGACCATCGATAGCACCTTTCAAGCTACTAATATTAACTTTGAGCTCTTCGATGGCTTTTTCGAGATGATTTATAACTTGAAGCTTTTTCCCCACATCGAATGCTACCTTCAATAAAGTAGGTAGTCCTATGATGAGAACAGCTGCATTGATTATGTTGATTATATCCATAACGTTCATGTGTTAATTATACCATGCGAGTCAAGCCCTTCTTATAATACCTACTCAAATTCAACAAGCTGTTCGATTATCTTGATGATCTGCAAACGATCGGTAGCTGACACACTTTTGAACTTTTTGTGTCCCCATGTCCACTTTAATTTTTCCACTTTATTTTTAGCTTTTAATTCCCTACCCTGTTTCAACATGTCGACGATGGCATCTATACGCTTAATGAGTTTTTGTGCTCGTGAATCTGAACCGAGAATGGCACGTATTACTTTCTTCATAGCTTCTGCCTCGAGATACGGATCAACTTGCTCACCTACGCGAGCAGCCACATCGGCAGATCCGTCGCCATCAAAATCAACATTCAACGGTATAGGCGAGATATCTGCCACAGTGGTGGTTGCCACCATAAACGGTGTTACGGGTATAGAATTGTATTCGATCTTACCTGTACTTACGCCAGCCCTGAATGCCTCAACCTGGAATGTAAACAAGCCAAAGTCTGTACCCTTTATGACGACATCATACTTTTCTGTCGCCTTAAACGGTATATTGATATATGTATCTCTATCGCCATCACTACCGGAAGATTCAAAATCACTACCTTCGACTTTTTCCTCATACATCCCTGTTACAAAATCATTATCTGCTAATGCACTCGGTTTAGGGATTATACCTGTGTGATTACCTTTTGTGTCATAGACATGGAGCTCAACGGGTGAATACGTACTGAGTACCAGAAAATCTGGTTCATTGGCATAATCTGGTTCATCCCAAGAAGCCCCTGGAGGCAAAGAGAATGACCCCTCACCAGAATGACCACCTGTCACAATTTTTCGAATGACACCTTGAGCCGAAGATGCTTCCAGGATATTCCGGTGGATTATCTCAGTATCTTCATCTTTTGCGACTTTCTTCAAGTCCAAAGAAATCGTGGGACCAGCTTCATGAGACGCACTCGGCACCACCACAGTACCATCACCCATAGATGTTTTAGTAACCGAGTGAACTATCTCGTTTGTGCATTTTGATCTCCATAATCCACGAGAACATATTTGTTTTCCGGCATACTCAAGGCTTTTTGTTGTTGCCTCATTCCAGCCTGCAATAGCCCATCGTGCGATGGTGCGCGGCCATACAAATGGATCAAGTATTCCGTGAAGCACACCTGCGGCGGCCACGAGCATCTCATTCCCTTTGAGGGGAGAATCTATATCGTTAAATACGGGAACCGGTCGCTCATTTTTAGTATAAGAGACAAAGTTATTTTGCTGCTCGATAGAGTTTATGTTCACCGGATAGGAGGAGTTAGTCAGATTAGGAATCGTCGTGCTCGCAAACGCGATCGTCGGACTTAACACTTTTTTGAAAAATCCCTCTGATGGCAATAGCGAGTATGCGCTGGCCATATTTTTCCCTAACTCACGCACATGAGACTGGTTGACAATCAGTCCACCCAACATCGCTTGATTATCACCATGAAGCAACGCGGACAACGCCTCCGGAGTTCCGAGATACGGAACGGCTACAGAAATAACTGAATCGATAAGGTTCGTCTTGCCCATGTCCGCTAAAACTTTGACTAAATATTTTGCCACCAATCCTCCGTTACTATGAGCAATGAGTGTTATCTTGCCTGTCGGTGAACGTGCGGCCATGCTTTCCACAGTGGAAATCAAAGACTCAGTCGTTGTCGCTTTTTTCTCCGGTCCCGCAACCACTTCGGGTATAGACTTGCGCCAATCATACCCAAAGACACTCCATTCTTGTATGTGCCCTTGTATCTTGAGTACATCAAGCGACTTCATAAACTTTTTATACACACCAACCACACCAAACGCTGTATCAATGGCTCCACCGGAGTAAATAGATTGATCCACACTCGAACCATCCGGATTTAGGAATAATTTTTTAATATCACCGTTACGATTTGGTTCCCAAAGAGTGTTCGTACTATTACCTCCTATAATTTTCGTATCCATAAACAAGTTGCTCGCTTGTAGACCGGGAATAAATAAGATGCTGGAACAACACACAGCTTCTTGTTGCGGCATAAGCTCTGGTTCGCTCGTAAGCCACGGATCATAATCTACTAAACCAAAAACGTTGTTAACACCTTGTGCATGAGGACCAGTGGCACTGCCCCACCAATTGTTCTGAGCTTCTACCGTGGAAGTTCCAAAGTTACGTATCGCATATTGTTCGTTAGTATCAATAATAGAATGAATAATCCGAAGTTTTGTGTTCCCAACACCTTCATCAAAAGCATTTCCCAGACCGCCAATATGGTTATTTGGACTTGAATACATCAAAACAGGCATACCCTCGGGTTCAATCATGATCCCTTCTGTATTGTGCTGAATACGACTGTCCCTAATAGAAACATCACTTTCTTTGATCCTTATCGCCGTATATGTATCCGAAATAGTCGTGGTTGAAATAGTGACCTGAGACTTTTCGAATTCGAAACCGCCGAACCCTATCATAGATGCATTCTGAATATTAGCGGTGCCTTCTAGCACATATATACTTTCGAGATCACGCAGAACAACCTGTCCATCATGACTTTTGCCCAATACTCGTAATGAGCCACCTTCGATGAACAACGTAGGTGGTGAATCCACATCAATAAGATCCCCACGCACCTCGACACCAGATTCGATGGTAAGCATAGTCCCCTGAGTTACTGTAATGGGACCACGCACTATATATGGACTACCTGCTTTACTCCAGACAGTATCAACTCCAATAAACATCTCATCAACGTACGTCTCTGCATATGCAACATGTGCTGTATTATAAAATGAAATAATCAACACCGCGCACACGGTTCCACATACCAATATTTTTTTCATCATATGATTCACTGTTACTCTGATAATGAGTAAAGAATATCAGTACGAGATAAAATCCTGATGAAGAAAGTCTCAAGAATCGCCGAAGATTATTGTGCAAGGTCTACCCTCGCCGCTCGCTACATGCTCAGCGTATATACTGCCCCGTCACAAACAGCACACTAAAACTAGCCAATAGCACCATGGTAAATGCGATGAAAAATTTGAAGAAACTGCGATCGAAGGGGTTGATCATGGGGTAATTATATAATAGTAAGGTGCAACCTTGCTATTAAGCATTATTTTTGAGGTGGATATTTTGAAATAAAGTACGCAGTTACTTCGTTTTTACCCGTAGAGACTTCTGAATATTTGGTTGTTTCAGAACTCGTACTAACAATAGATGTTCCCTCGCGAGCTACTATAAAATCAAATTTGGAAGCAGGAAACCAACCTATTCCGGCAGATGAAAGCCTGTAAATAGGATAACCATCGAGCGTATCTTTAGTGGTCGACTCTTCAACCAACAACGTCAGTAATTCAGATTCCTTGGTAAAATTCGACAAATTAATACGTACAATACCGTTAACCGATTGTGACGACTCGCGATATTCAGCAACGAAGGTTTTCATACATGCATCTCCCGTACGTCCGGTTTTTTTTAATATAGGATTGTCCTCAATTTTATTACAAGTTTGACTAACCTGAATCTGACTCGATGGTTCACCATATAACGCATAAGTACCAATATTTTCAGGGAAATACCCTCGAGCACGGTTAAGCTGACGTGTCTTCTGTGTTGCATCTGAAAAGAACCTGTCGATAATCGAAAGATTTGTAACATATGCGACCGCAAAACCTATAATCACGAGCACAACGAGA
>CALREM010000030.1 GCA_943355185.1 Candidatus Nomurabacteria bacterium
ACACCGTTATAGAACCTTCTTTGGCCCTCGTACCCGTCAAAACAGGTACAGCATGGGTCAAAAGACTTCAGGGCGTCACGCTCAAAGATATAAAGATCTCACTTCTTCAGGATGGTGCAAAAATCATGACTCAAAAAGGCAAGATCCTGTTTACTCACTTTGGTGTCAGTGGTCCTACTATTTTGAATATGAGTCGCGATATTCGCGAACAACTCAGTTATGGCAAAGCCTGGATCTCCCTCGATCTTCTTCCGACTCATGACTACGGCACACTCAATACAGCCCTCCAAGATATTTTCAAAAAAGAAATTAATAAGAAAATTAAAAACGGATTAAGTTCACTGATTCCGAGCGCACTCGTTCCTGTTATTATCGAACTTTCCGGAATTAATCCTGATACTTTTTGTCATAGTGTGACTCGTGAACAACGTTTAGCTTTGGTGCAACTTCTCAAAGATGTACGTATCGAGGCGACGGGTCTTTTGGGCACTGACAAAGCCATCGTGACTTCTGGTGGTGTCGCGCTTCATGAGATCGATTGGAAAACTATGCAGTCTCGTAAAGTTCCGAACCTTCATATCATCGGTGATGTTCTCGATATCGATCGTCCTTCTGGTGGATATAGTTTGCAGTTGTGTTGGACTACTGGGTGGGTTGCAGGAAGTAATGTAGGGAAATAATTACCCCACTGTCAGCCCCTTCAACTTCTTTTTGATCTCTTTATAATCCGGTACGGTCTGTCTCACCAAATCCCAGAAGTTTTTTGAATGGTTGAATTGTTTCAGATGACACAATTCATGCACGATGACATAGTCACGCACCTCATCGGGCATGGAGGCCAAGCGATAATTAAAATTGATGACACCATGTCGCGAACAACTTCCCCAGCGCGTCTTCTGATTGCGCACCACAATCTTTGTATATGAAAACTGATACGACTGATTGAGCTCTTTTGTGCGTTCTGACAAAATTCGTAGCGCTTCTTCTTTATGTAACATAAAATCTCGACGACCACTCGGTACCGCAGACACTTTATCTCGTGGTAAACGTTTCTCGATCAATGCCACCTTGGAGGCGATCCACTTTTGCATTCGTGCTACGTAGGCAGTAATAAAAATCTGAGGCACGCCAACTGGCGCACTCACTACCACTTCCCCGGTTCGACGAATGGTAATACGCACTGTACGCGTACGAGTACTGCGTCGCAACGTATACGGTATCATTGGATTTTCTTGAGCGCGGCGCGGAGAATAATATGCGATTCGATCGTTGCTCGCTGCGCTTCTAACATCAATGAGTAGGCACCTGCCACATCTCTTGCATCATGAATCTTGTCAGCTTCTTCGTACTGGTTTTTTGCTTGATTGAGATATTCTGCGGCACGAGTGAGTAATTTTTCTTGAAGTGAACCTTGTTTAACAGAGGCATTTTCCAATTGTTCCAAGACAGCCAGCATCAACTTCTGAGTAGCTTCATGAGCGCGTATATATGACTCTTCTGTTACAGAAGTGTGTGACGGAGCTGCCTGATTCGACATGTCAGCTTGAGATGTATCGGCTTCTGGAGCAACGGGTGCGCTGTTCATAGCCATCATCGTTGGAGCAGCTATTTTTGCAAAAGCAGCTCCGCGAGCGGCAGAACTCATACCATCGAGAGAGTCTGCACTGGTGCGAGCAAGACCTGCAACAACGATGCGCGTATCTACAACAGGGCCTGTCCGTTCATCTTCTTGAGAAATGATTTCCAAAATTTCAGCCTGTGCACCGAGTGTTGCCTGGAATACAACCTTGATCTCATCTGCACGTTCTACTGAACCGGTCTGTCGAACTTGATCAAGCACCTGAACTAATTCTTGAGTATGCATACTGAGACGCACCTGAAGCCTCTCTTGTGTTGCCTGATCCAAGCTATCAGTTACTGCCAACGCAGCCGCTTCATTGATGCGACGTTCACTTTTTGCGGCAGACCATAATGCTTGAGATTCAGGAGTCTGTGCCAATCGATCACGCACCGATTCATTTACACTCACTTTGATTGGATACAATACACTACCTGGCAATGCCCTCTCGGCACTGAGACTGACTCCTCCTGCGCCGACGATAATCAAACACACCGCTACAGCAACAACCCATGGTTGCTGCGTTACCCATCCGAACGAAAACAATGTCCACGGACTACGAAC
Source organism: Candidatus Nomurabacteria bacterium (assembly GCA_943355185.1). Classification (GTDB taxonomy): domain Bacteria; phylum Patescibacteriota; class Minisyncoccia; order Phycocordibacterales; family PALSA-1337; genus C7867-002. The sequence continues at coordinate 2,183 of CALREM010000030.1, forward strand.
TGGTTGTGAATATCCTGGCGCAGTCGCCGAAGCAGCAATGCGGGCGAGCATTGCCTTTTTTTCTGAAGCCGTCATCGTGACGTTTCGGATCTGTTGAACTGCATGTGTAAACTTAGGATTTTTCATGTGGTAATTGTGCCCCTTCTTCTGATTCGATATCGTATCCAACTAATTTCCGTAACTCTTCTAACCCTCGACTGATTCGGACAGAGACTGCATTGGTCGAAAGACCGAGGATCGATGCAATTTCCGGAGGAGATAATCCTTCAACATATCGAAGGTATACCGATTGTCGATATGATGGACCCATCTTTTGAATCGCATCCAGAACGTATCTTCCCTCTGCTTCCATTTCGATGTTCATCTTCGCATTCTCCTGTACCGGTTCGTATCCTTCTTCATCTTCAGGTCCTGCTAGACCTTCGAGCGAAACTGGTTTCTTTTTGCGATACCAATCGATAATTAAATGATTTGCAATGGTGAATAAAAAGGCGCGTGTATGTATCATCTCTTTCCCTTGCACCAAACTCTGCCAGAATCGAGTAAATGTCTCCTGAGTAATATCGAGCGCTTGATCGCGATCGGATACTCGAATAAGACAAAAGCGGAATATAGCGTCGGATTGCTCCGCATATATCGTATTAAAAGTGGCTTGCGTAGTGTGGGCGTTCGTAGACATATAACGATGGAGGATGGGCATTCTTTCCTAAAACGATACACCAAAAGCGCACTATCGTCTATGTAACCCGCCTTCGCCAAAGGCTATGGCGAGCAAAGAAAAAGTCCGAGGATAGCCTCGGACAGTGATCTTACACGTATCCATGAAATGTGTACGTGGCGTGGCGCCTAGACAAATAGGACTCCAGGCGATGTAAGTAAATAATTGGTTGCTGACCTTGGATATTCTGAATAATAGGTACAAAAGAGTTTCCCGCGCGATCGTATCCCACAGAACGCCACAACAGAACTTGCTTGTGTGCAAAAAATGGAGAACTGAGAGCGTTGTTTTTGATGAGTATTCTGCCCTCATTAACATTGAGGCACCTACGGATGCGATTTGTCTGAATAAGGATGTCAAAATATTCTCCCAAGGTTTGACCTTCTTCACACTCCAGCCACATCATGTCCTTTTGGAGATCTGTTTCCGTGACCTGTTCATGAGTAACTCTATGTATTCCAGGGAAGGCCCATCCGACTATCCCATCAGGCATGTCCAGCAAAAGATCATTTGCAACAGATACGACCTGTGTTGCGATATTGTTTTGTTTTGTCATAGTTCTTTCCTTCTACTGAGCTATGTTGACCAAGGAGTTCATTCTAAAAACATATAATGACAAATTTTTTACACAAAGGCAAGGTCGCAGAGGCCTGACCTCAGAGGTCAGGCCTCTGCATACAAACAAAAACACCCCGTTGCCGGAGTGTCTTGTTTTCTTTATTTCTTTCCTTTTGTATCGTCCTCCTTCTTGAGAGGTAAACCGATGTATTCGAGGAAAGCCAGGGTTTTCTTTTTATCGTTTGAAGTAGTCACAATCGTGATACTCATTCCAAAAACGTCCTTGAGATCTTCGTCAGCTGTTTCAGGGAAAATAGTGTGTTCCTTGATACCGATCGTATAGTTACCCATATCATCGACAGAGTTACGAGAAAGTCCGCGGAAGTCCTTTGTGCGAGGGAAAGCGATATGGATCATACGATCCAAGAATTCATTCATACGTGGACCACGGAGTGTAACCTGGTATCCAACAGGATCACCAACACGAGTCTTGAATGTAGCAATAGCCTTCTTGGTAGCACGCATAGCTGGCTTTTGACCAGTAATACGAGCGAGACGATCGGCAATAAGCTCAATCTTCTTCTTGTCCTTCACAGAACCGAAGCCACTCGAAACAACCACCTTTGACAAGTGTGGAGCTTGCATAGGATTCTTGATAGCAAGAGTATCCTTCAAGGCTTTAAATGAATCTTTATTGAGTTCGTATGTAGTCTTGTAAGTCATGTTTTTGATAAGTATAAAGTATGAAGTATGAGGCAAAATGCATTCGCTTCATACGTCATACCTCATACGCTATACTTTTTTGGCTGCCTTTTTCTTTGACTCCTTCTTTTCGGCGTCAGCCTTTACCACCTTTGATGCATGCATAGGCATTGGACGTTCGACAACCTGTCCTTTCTGACCTTGCTTTCGAGGACGTTCGTGCTTTTTGACAGTGTTGATACCTTCGACGACGACCTTCCCTTCACGAGGAAATGCCTTGAGGATCTTGCCGGTCTTGCCCTTGTCGTCACCGGAGAGTATGAGAACTGTGTCGCCTTTCTTTACGTGCATAATAGTAGATTAATTAAATATCATTTATACGATCTCCGCCGCTTTTGAAGCGATGGTCTTGAAACCGGCTTCGGCAATTTCGCGAGGAATCGGACCAAAGATACGACCTGCCATTGGTTCCTTTTTACCCTTTTCCAAAATAACTACTGCGTTTTCATCGAAACGAATGTATGAACCATCCTTACGACGAACTGCCTTTGTCTGACGAACAACAACTGCATGAAGAACGTCTTTCTTCTTTACAGACTTACGAGGTTCAGCCTTTTGTACCGAAAGAACCACGAGCTCACCTATCTCTGCATAGCGCTTGTGAGATGCTCCGAGCACTTTAAAAATGCGTCCGATCTTGGCTCCGGAGTTATCTGCAATATTTACAATTGAGCGTGGTTGTATCATGCGATTATTTTAAATGACTTATTTTTTGACATTGGACGGCATGCCTCGATAGTTGCCTTGTCTCCAATCTTCTTTGTATTGCCTGGATCATGAGCCATGAGCTTTGTGCGGCGAGTCATGAACTTCTGGTACTTCTGATGTTTGACGTAACGTGCAATCATAACGACCGCAGTATCCTTCATCTTGTCAGACACAACCTCTCCTGTGAAAGTTTGAGGCTTCTTTGTTTCTATTACTGGTTGTGTTTTAAGGGTTGCCATGTGATTTGTGATACTACTGGAAATATGATCTTTTGTCTAGGTTATATCGTGGTTTCTGACTTTTTCATTGAAATCACAGTCATCATGCGGGCAATATCCTTGCGGATAGTACGCCCTTCTTTGACGTTCTTTGTTTTTGCGCCCGCTGTTCCAAAACGGAATACGCGCAAAGATTCTTGTTTCTCAG
>CALREM010000031.1 GCA_943355185.1 Candidatus Nomurabacteria bacterium
AGTGGTTGTAGAGAGGGTAAAACATGGCAAAGGAAATCTCGGCTACGATGCATTGTTGGATATCGATGTGCCTGACATGATCGCTGCGGGTATTGTTGATCCCGTAAAAGTTACCCGTCTTGGTGTTGAGAATGCGTGTTCAGCTGCAGCAATCCTTCTGACAACCGAAGTGGCTATTGCCGAAGAACCAAAAGAAGAGAAAGCTCCAGGTCATGGAGGTATGCCAGGAGGTGACTTCTAGGCGTATTCTTGCTATATTAGCGGTATATTATTAATACATAGTCTATCTATTATGAGAAATTCAAAACTGATTGGTGTTATCGTAATAATTCTCTTGGTTATTGGGGGGATTGTATGGTTTGGTGGAAGCTCAGATTCTTCTAAAAAGGATAGCAAGAATGAAGCAGGTGCTCCTCCGGTAAGTGAAACCATAAAGGTTTCCAATACATTGTCTGCGTATCAAAACGCTGAGCTCGGTTTTGCAGTCAAATACCCAAGTCTCTGGCAGATCGAAGATGCAAACTCTGGCGTAACATTTGTTATTCCAATCGACAAGACTCAGGTCTCAAGTATCGGTAGTCTCCAGGTCAACATTCAGACAGTTTCTGGTACCTGTGCATTCCCACCAGTTACTACCGTCAAAGATCGTGCCACCATCAAAGTCGGTGATCTTTCTTTCAACACGATCTCTATGACCAATACGGTTCAGGGTCGAGTGTACTTTAATCGCATGTATTCTCTACAAAAGGCAGAAGTATGTTACATGTTCTCTATGGCAGCAATCACATTGAGTCCTGTAAGTAAAAAGCTCACTGGTTCAAACCTCACTCAGGCAGAAAACAACAACAAGGCTATCATCGATAGTGCAGATGCAGCGTTTACTAACATGGTAAAGTCATTCTCATTTGTCACTGGTCCACAGGGAATCGATGAAACAAAGGTCAAAGTAGCACCGTAATATATACACATATACTCTATGTCATACATCATTTTAGGCGTACTAGCAGCTATTGTTATTTGGACAATAGTTTCGTACAACCGTCTGGTATTGATGGTTAATAGGGCAAAGGAAGCCTGGGCAGACATCGATGTTCAGCTCAAGCGTCGCTATGACCTTATTCCAAACTTGGTAAATACAGTCAAAGGGTATGCAACTCACGAATCGCAGGCTTTTGAGAAGGTAACTCAGGCTCGTGCGGCAGCGATGGGTGCGGGAACATTGGAAGCAAAGGGTCAGGCGGAAGCAACATTGGCAGGGGCACTCAAATCTGTCTTTGCAATTGCAGAGGCATATCCAGACCTCAAAGCCAATCAAAATTTCCTGGCTCTTCAGACCGAACTCTCTGACACCGAAAACAAAATCCAAGCCGCTCGTCGTTTCTACAATACCAATGTACGTGATCTCAATACGTCCATCGAAGTATTTCCGGGAAACCTCATTGCTGGTATGTTCAAGTTCGTAAAGATGGAATTCTTCCAACTCGATAATGAAGCAGCTCGCGAACCAGTAGAAGTGAAGTTTTAATGGCGACTCTTTACACACAACAAGACACAAATGTGCGCAAAACATGGTTTCTCATGACCGTGTTTTTGTGCGTTATTGTGGCACTCGGATATTTCATGGGCTATTACTACAATAATCCTTCGATTATTTATATCGCTCTGGTATTTGCTCTTGGCATGAATGTGTTTAGTTATTGGTATTCAGACAAAATCGCATTGTCACTAGCCCGTGCACATCCGGCAGATCGTGGGGAGTATCCGGAACTCTTTCGCAGTGTTGAAAATCTATCCATCACTGCAGGGTTACCGATGCCGCGCGTCTTTATTATTGTAGACGCTGCTCCAAATGCCTTTGCAACTGGAAGAAATAAAGAACATGCAGCTGTTGCGGTGACCAGTGGATTGTTGGCCATGCTGGATAAGAATGAATTGGAAGGAGTGATTGCTCATGAACTTGCTCATATTGGTAATAAAGATATTTTGTTACAGACAATCGTTGTTGTGTTGGTAGGATTTGTGGCGATTCTCGCGGATATTTTCATTCGTAGTTCATTGCTCGGAGGTGGTCGTGAAAGAAAAAGTGGAGAAGGGAATGCGGGGGGAGTTCTGGCGATCGTCGGAATTATTTTTGTCATTCTTTCGCCGATTATTGCTCAATTGATTCAGTTAGCAATTTCGCGTAAGCGAGAATTTTTGGCCGATGCGTCCGGTGCATTGCTCACCAGATATCCCGAGGGCTTGGCTTCTGCGCTCACTAAGATCGGTAGTTATAGTTCACCGATGGCTCATGCGCACAATGCGACAGCACACCTCTTTATCTCCAATCCATTTGGAGGCAAGAGCGCCAAAGGACTTTCAAAATTGTTCATGACACATCCGCCGACCGAAGAACGAGTGGCCGCATTGCGTAGTTCATAACGTACATTCATGTTGAAGAGCTTCATGTATTTCATCATCGTTACGGGAGTGGCGGTCCTCCTTGTTTTTCTCGTGTACGGATTATCGATAAATGGTCACATATATTCGCTTCGTTCGAGTTATTCATTCATCAATACTATATTTCCCGAAACTCCTTTTCGTACCGTATTTGTGGGGGATATTATGTTAGATCGTGCGGTGGCGCAGCATGCAAAGAAATTGGGTAAAGAACATATATTTTCCGGAGTTGAATACGTATTTCGCACCGCTGATGCAGTTATTGGAAATCTGGAAGGAACAATCAGCTCACGTCAATCAATTGCTCTGCCAGGTTCATCGGTTCTGCGTTTTACCTTTGATCCGAGTTATGCCACTTTGCTCAAACAAGTTGGCTTTACAGCAGTGAGTCTGGCCAACAATCATAGTCTGGATTTTGGACATGCTGCAGATACTGAAACACGCGAGCATGTCCACGCGGCTGATATTCTGACATTTGGTTCGGCGCTCAATAGTCGAGCTCTTTCGACGATTATTCCGATCAAAGGAAATTCATTTTGCATGGTAGGGTATCATGATTTATTTGTACCTGATCCGTCGGGAGTGTTAGTAGAAATACAAAATATTCGGCCGAACTGCTCAAAGGTAACTGTCTTTGTGCATTGGGGATCGGAATATACGCATGTACCAAGTGATCGGCAACGTTCGTTGTCGCATGCCTTTATTGATGCGGGTGCAGATTTGGTAATCGGTGCGCATCCTCATGTGGTCCAACCAGTTGAAATATACAATGGCAAAGCAATCTTTTATTCCTTAGGTAATTTTGTGTTTGATCAGAATTTTTCCTTTGCCACGATGCATGGATTGATGGTGGTAATCGACTGGGGACCTGATCGTACTCGTTTTGAATTAATTCCCGTAAGTATCCGTAATGGTCAAGTGACGATTGCGGGGAGTGAAGAGCGCGGTAAGGTATTGGAAACGCTTATTGATTCTTCGGTCACTCATGATGTGGCTACATCGATACGTGCGATGGGGGAGTTTGTAGTGGAAAAAGAGGATTGAGAATGGGGTTTTCATCTTTATATTCGAAGGTGTTATTCATGCACTTACGTCGCAATCTGAGATGTCACGAGCAGGGATTCTGGGATTAGGATATCCAAGTTATTTCATCGGAATGCTTACTGCTTACAAGATTTTGGGATCATTGGCATTGGTTATTCCTCGAGTACCAGAACGCATCAAAGAATGGGCCTATGCCGGATTCGCTTTCGATTTTATCTCTGCTTCTATCAGTATCTGGGCTGTCGCTGGATTTGGATGGACTGTATTCTTCCCAATGATATTCATGGCAATCTTGGCTGTATCATATATCTATCGTCATAAGATACATGTGCTCCAGCATGGTCATGGGCATCACGCTTAAAAAATAAGTTATACGATGTAGACTTGAAAAATAAAAAGGGGAGGTGTACTATTGATTTCAGAAAGTCATCTCTTCGAAAGGCTTGTTATAGGCATAACGTATGCCGAAGCTGAGAGGGAACATATCCGCAAGGATGAATCGTGACCCAGAAGAGTAGCTAAGACTTAAATGAACACTGTGCCTGTGAAAATCATGGGACTGACGAGTCTTGTGATCGGTATTTAGTTCATGTCGAAGCTCTTTAGTGTTAGAGCCTTGCAGTGAGGTGTCGCAGGATGCCAAAGCGTGAGGTGCTCATCTCGTTGCTATCACATATCGCGTTCCGCGAATGATGCAATTCTTGTGAGGAAGGCAAGTTGATTCCTTGCGGGGATATACAGGCGCAAGCCGAAAGAGATCATAGATTGTTTTCGGACAATCGACACTGGTAGGGGAGACTTTCTATCGACATTCTTACGAGTGTCGATTTTTTTATAGGTGGCTTTCGGTGAGTATTTTTGTTACTGTATCGAGCATATCGGGAGGGTTCGCATAGTGGTCTAGTGCGCACGCTTGGAAAGCGTGTGTGGGGCAACTCACCAAGGGTTCGAATCCCTTACCCTCCGCAACAGGTTTTTATGTCATAATATACTTATTATTACTATATCAGTAGAGATATGATAACCATCATTTTAGTGTCACTTATAGGGGTTGTGATAAGTATTATTATTGGCACCGTATGGCATTCACCGCAGATGTGGGGAGGGAAGATCCATATGGAATATATTGGTTTTAGTAAATTATCTGCGGCAGAGCAACAACAAAAAATTGCCGAAGCAAAACCTCATATGTGGAAGACATATGTGATGCAAATGGTGTTATCATTTTTCACCTCATTTTTTATCGTATTCGTACTCAGTAAAAGTATAGAAAATGGTGAAGGTGTGAACATGTTTTATTCATACCTTGCATTCGTATGGCTCTCATTTTCTGTACCGTTAATTGGAGGCAACATACTCTGGGGACCGGTTGAAGGTTCATTACGTGTCAAAAAGTTTCTTGCAGATTCAATCTACAACCTGATTACCTATGGAGTCGTTGCTTGGGTCGCTAGTCTCTTTTTTGTGTAAAACATATAAAAAGACGTTGATAGTAAAAACCTCTGGAACTATCCAGAGGTTTTTGTAAATACTCTTTGTGTCGGTATTATTTCCACGCCCCTATAATTGCACCACTGATTACGAGGTTTGCCAATGTTTGGAGCGTATCGATCAAAACCAACTTCATTGGATCCTTTCTCCAGAGTAGATTTGACACTCCTACTGGAACTACGAAGCCGAGCCACATGACCAGGCCGAGTAAGGTACCATCGGTCGCATCTGTGGCTTGTGAGATTGCAATGATAAACGCCAGGACGCCGACTGAAAGTATATTTGCTACAAAATGTGCGGCGTATGACTTCCACATCGTCTTTGTTTGAGCATCTTGAATGTCTTTTTCACTAATCTTCATCAA
>CALREM010000032.1 GCA_943355185.1 Candidatus Nomurabacteria bacterium
GGGTGAGTGCGCGGTTGTATACTCGAACATCATCAAGTTTTCCATTGAAAAAATGTCGTGGAGTGCCTCGTCGATCACTTCCCATTCCAACCCTTTTATCAAAGACATCATTACCATCCCATAGTGAAGTAAATACTTCAGTAGTCACAGATGCGATCGAATCTCCATCTTTATACATTGTAAGCGTCTTGGTACTACCATCCCACACCAGAGTCATCTGTTGCCACGCATTCTGTGTGACACTACCTGAAGATGAAATCAAAGTCACACGCGTAGTTCCATCGCTGACACGCCCTGTCCACGCGGCCGGATTACTGGAGTTTGTTTGCAGCAAATACACAGTCGAATCGACACTCGTGTTTGAACCTCCCCTAATAAAGACATTACCCGCTGTCTGGCTTGCCGCAGGATACACCCATGCTGATATAGTAAAAGCATTGGTCGAACTCATGTTCAATGATTCCGATTGACCCGCATCGATGTATCCTGTTGTTCCATCAAAACTTAGTCCTTGCCCCACTCGTCCCTCTATCCAAGTTACCCCTCCTGCCAATGTTCCTGTATTAGATCCTGCACTGTCTCCTGCAGTAGTACCAGAACCTTCATCAAACGTATAGTGAGCTACTAACCCTGATCCTGAACCTGAAATAGCAGCGAGTTGTGTATGTGCTGCAATGCTGAGAATAGAGTTGTATGTGTGATTGAGTTGTTGAGAGGAGAAGGTAATTGAGACGAGGAAGAATAGGAAAATAGAAATAAGTAAAGCTGATCCAAGCTTCGTGGATATAGAATGCATGAGTTAATTATAGCAAGAGAAGTGAGATAAGGTAAGGCATTGTATGAGGCCACCCACTTTTGCAGTCCTGAGGTAATTGATTAGCTGTTAATGACAACATGAATTGTACAGGTGATTGTTTGTTTCTGAAAGCGAAGTGTACTCGTTCTGTGTTGTAGAAGATTAGATAGTCCATAAGCTTGCGGTTGAATATCTCCGTAGTGAGTAATTCACTCATATGAAAATCAATAAACTCATCTTGAATTGTCCGATTGAACCGTTCAAGATGGGCATTCATTTTGGGAGTACGTGGGTATGTGTGGTAATGGGTAAGATGAAGTTTGCGAATCTCTGCATCAAAATGCTTCTTAAATTCTGATCCATTGTCAGTCAGGACAAAGACAAATGGGAATGGAAATATCTTGAGACAGAGTTCAAAGAACTCTTTTGCAGCGAGTGATGCGTGAGATGTGGTACTCCATGCAAAAGAAAATCTTGTAAATATATCTTCAAAGGTGATGATGTACCTGCGTGTCCCGTGAATGTGTTTTTCGATACTGTCAAAGGCCACACAGTGACCTGGGTAGAGAGCTTTGAAGTCCTTGGGCTTCCTCGTTACTTTGATACGATTAATCTTCTTAATCTTTCCAAAGTGAGACACTTTACTTGGAAACATACGGAGTCCTCCGAGATCGATGATGAGTCGTCCAATTGTCTTGGTTTTGGGACATTTCAAGTTCAACGTGTTGCAGTACGAGAGAAGCAACGGGTACAGCTTCTCCTTTCCAAGGTTTGGGTGTAACCATCGCAGTCGTTTGAGTTCTGCGAGGATACGATCATCCCACAATCGTCTTCTTTTTACTTTAGGTGCCTTGGATCTAGGATTAAGTGAATCGAGTTTACCACCACCTTCTTCGAGCGTCTTCTGCCAGTTGAAGAGAGTTCTTTCTTTAACCTTGAAGGCTTCTTCTGTTGCTTTTGTACCGTACTTCTCCCAAAAGGCCAGTGTTCTCACTCTCTGCTTAGCTTGTTCAGTGATCATATACCGAAAGCGTATCATCCTTTCCCAGCCACTGATGAAACCTTTTGTCTTCCGAAATTTGTTAAAAATTCTCATATCTTTAGTTTCCTAAAGACTGCAATATGTATCTGACCTTATGCACTCGGGTTTTGTATTATAATACCCTCATGCCAAAATCTCCTGCTCAACCAAATCCCTTTGATCGGGCATATGCAATTCTCAATAAAGCCCAAAAAAAGGCCGTCGATACGATCGAGGGTCCAGTCATGGTTATTGCTGGACCAGGTACCGGTAAGACCACTATTCTGACTCTGCGCATCGCCAACATTTTACGTCTGACTGATACTTCTCCTGACAGTATTTTGGCGCTCACTTTTACGGAATCAGGTGCACATACGATGCGTCGTAAACTCTTGGAGACGATTGGTCCAGCGGCATATAAAGTAGCGATTCACACTTTCCATGGTTTTGCGGCACATACGATCGAATATCATCCTGATTATTTTTCCCGAATTATTGGTTCGAAACTGATTACCGAGGCCGAACAGATTCGGATTATAGAAAAGATTATTGAGTCAGGAGATATCGAAGCGTTGCGACCGTATGGAGATCCGACCTACTATGTGCGACCGGTGCTGCGCGAAATTCACGTTTTAAAACGAGAGAACGTTTCACCTGCTGTTTTATTGAAAAGTGTGGATGTGGAAGAGGAAAGTGGTGGCGAACTATCTGCTACAGAAACAGAAAAACGTGCCAAAAGAGTTATTAAAAATAAAGAGCTTGCTTTTGTGTACTCGGAATATGAAAAAGCATTAGCCAAAGCTAAACAATATGATTTCGACGACATGTTGTTGGAAATCATCCGTGCCACGGAAAAGGACGCAGATTTCAAATTGATCTTGCAGGAAAAATATCAATACATTTTGGCCGATGAACATCAGGATGCCAATGCCGCACAAAATCGCATTTTGGAGTTACTGTCTGATTTTCATCAATCACCTAATCTGTTTATAGTCGGCGATGACAAGCAGGCGATCTATCGTTTCCAGGGAGCATCATTGGAAAACTTTTTGTATTTTTCACATAAATATCCTGATGCTGTCGTTATTGATCTCGAACATAACTATCGTTCACATCAGGGGATTCTCGATGCTGCACATAGCTTGATCGGAAAGAACCCATCGATGCCCGGAAGAAATCTTACAGAACTCAAATCTCTATTGATGGGACGAAGAGCTATCCATGTCCTCGAATGTGCCACGGTTGATGATGAACTGGAAATGATCGTTCATCGGATTAAAACGTTGTTAGAAGAAGGTGAGACACCGGATGAGATTGCAGTTTTGTATCGTGATAATAAACACGCAGCATCTCTGGCCGCTATTCTTAAGTCTCACGGTATTTCACATCGGATTGAATCGGATCATAACGTCATGGATGATATGGATGTAGTGAAGATTTTGACACTTTGTCGAGCTATCCAGGACCCGTCCGATGGCTCTGCATTAGCCCAGGCACTCTTTATACGTGAATTAGGGGCAGATTCAGCCGAAGTTGCAGCACTCTGTGCTCGAGCCAGTAAAGAGAGGAAACCACTTCATCGATTGCTCAAAGAAACAGTCGATCCTCAAACCAAAAGTGTGCGTCAGGCATATGCACGAATTATCGATTGGTCACATCAAGCGAAACTAGTATCATGCTCTGTTTTTTTACAAAAAGTAATTCAGGAAACGAATCTATTGTTGGCGATCGTGTCCGCACCTGATTCATTGGAGCGACTAAACTCGGTTCAAGCATTTTTTGATCATGTGGTAGCCGCGAGTCAGTCTGCCCGTATCTTCCGTCTAGCAGACTTTATGGCATACCTTGATATTACTGAAGCCCATGGTATATCGACTCGTCGTACCTACACTGAACATATTCACGGAGTTCGTCTGATGACAGCTCATCGAGCAAAAGGTCAGGAATTTAATTATGTATTTATTATTCATGTGGTCGATGGGGTCTGGGGTAATCGTTCGTCTCGACACTTATTCCATATTCCGGTGATCGAGCATGCTCGTGCAACGGGTCGCATCGATGATGAGCGTCGGCTGTTCTACGTCGCTCTGACACGTGCACGAAAAGACGTCACTGTCAGTTATGCCTCCAGTGACGTCTCCAAAGATACGATTGCCAGCCAATTTATTTCTGAAATTGATCCATCGCTTTTGGAAACAGAAAAAGTTCATGTCGAAGATCCGACTGCACGCATGATTACGGCATTTATGTCACAGAAGTCGACTGTACTCGATACATCCATATCTATTTTGCAGCCAGATTTTGTTCGGGCTAAATTTCTCGGTCAACCACTTTCAGTTACCCATCTGAATAATTATTTGGAATGCCCATGGAGATATTTCTTTGTAAATCTGATCCGTATTCCGCAGGCGGAAAATAAACATCAGTTGTATGGTACGGCTATTCATGCAGCATTACGAACCTTTTTTGATTCATATAAAGAAGGAGAAGACTTGGTGCTGAAACGCTTGATCGAACTGTTTGTCTACCATGTCGATGCGCTTCCATTTGCAGCCGATGATCGTGAAGATGCTTTAAAAAAGGGAACCAAAGCGCTCGAAGGATATCACAAAACCTATTATCCCCAATGGAATCGCAGACTATTGAGTGAATATGCGGTACGAGGAACCGAAGTGGTTATAGAAGAAGGGGTCACACTTGAGCTGTCAGGAAAGCTGGATAAGATCGAATTGATAGATGATCGAAATGTGGTGGTGGTTGATTATAAAACAGGTAAACCAAAATCACGTAATCAGATCGAAGGAAAGGTTGCAAGTAATAGTGGTGGTGAAGGAAATTATTTCCGTCAGTTGGCATTCTATAAGTTACTACTGGAAGGTGATACCAAGTTCACTCTCAAATATGGGGAGATTGATTTCATTGAACCAAATGATCGAGGAAAATACAAAGTAGAACGATTTGAGATCGACTCGGAAGCTGTGGAGAAAGTAAAAGCTGAAATTGTTCTCATGGCTAAGGATATTATCAGCCTTTCTTTTATAAAATCCGAATGTGACGATCCTCACTGCGAGTACTGTGTTTTGGGTAAATTGTTAGTTGATAAATGATATACTGATCCTATGGAAACGTTCATCATTATACTCATCGTTGGAGCAATCCTTTGGAATAGCACCAAAAAAGTCGAGAAGAAAGACGACAAGAAAAAGAAATAACAGACGTTTTTATTTTTCTTCAGAGAGAATGGTATCGATGATACTTTTGAACACACTTTCTGGTAAAGCCCCGGTTACGCGAATTTTTTGTCGATCCTCAGCTACGACTATGGTACCTGGAAATTGAAGCGATAGTGATTGAATAAGAGGATCTATTTTTGAAGATAGAGGTTGTTTAAATAAGAATACACTTGTAGGT
>CALREM010000033.1 GCA_943355185.1 Candidatus Nomurabacteria bacterium
TAAACAGACCAAGGTATCCGCACTTGAGATGGTTATGACTACACTCCATGCCGGAGGCAAGTTCGGAGGTGAAGACAGTGGGTACAAAGTATCCGGTGGTCTTCATGGTGTGGGTGCTTCAGTAGTAAATGCACTATCGACATATACAAAAGTCATCGTGCATCGTGATGGCGGTGTATATTCACAGGAATACTCTCAAGGCAAGCGCAAAGCGGCAGTAAAGAAAATCGCTTCATCAAAACTTCATGGAACTATCGTTACATTTGAGCCAGATCCAACCATTTTCAAAGAAGGTGTCATTCAGGATTTCAAGCGAGTTGTCACGCATATGCGACAGCAGGCGTATCTTGTTCGTGGTCTGCGTATTTCCATTATCGATGCTCGTGAACAAGTAGCCACTTTTGGTCAAGATGAAGAGATTTTCTATCTTCGCGATACTGGAGTCGATGCGCCATCATACACTTTCTTTTTTGAAGGAGGCTTAGTTTCTTTGGTCAAATTCACAAACCAGCTTCTCAAGCCTATTCATAAGAATATCTTCTATGTTGAGAAGAGTGTTGAAGGGGTTGAATCCATCGAAGTTGCCATGCAATATTCCGACGACGTGACACCTCATCTCATGGCTTTTGCTAACAATATCCACACACCAGAAGGAGGTACTCATTTCACTGGTTTCAAGACAGCTCTTACACGTACGCTTAATACATATGCCAAAAATAACAACTTGGCTAAAAATGGGGAAGATACTTTTACGGGAGACGATGCTCTTGAAGGAATGACTGGTATCATCTCGGTGAAGTTGCGCGAAATACAATTTGAAGGTCAGACAAAGGCAAAGCTCGGTAGTATGGAAGCTCAAGGTGCAGTCGCCTCAGTATTTGGTGATGCTTTTGGTATGTTTTTGGAAGAGAATCCAGATGATGCGCGTGCCATCATCAACAAGGTTATCTTGGCTATGAAGGCTCGTAAGGCTGCAAAGGCTGCCAAAGACTCTGTATTGCGCAAAGGAGCCCTCGAAGGTATGACATTGCCGGGCAAGCTCGCAGACTGCCAGTCCAACTCTCCAGCAGAATCAGAACTCTTTATTGTAGAGGGAGATTCTGCGGGAGGTACAGCCAAACAAGGTCGTGATCGTCGCATTCAGGCTATCTTGCCATTGCGCGGAAAGATCTTGAATATCGAACGTGCACGTCTTGATCGTATGCTTGGTTCAGAACAGATCAAGAACCTTATTTTAGCTTTTGGTACCGCTATCGGTGATACGTTTGATATTACCCGTCTTCGTTATCACAAGATCGTTTTAGCAACAGATGCTGACGTGGACGGAGCCCACATCCGCACCTTGATCCTCACTCTCCTATATCGCTATTTCCGCCCTCTGATCGATGGAGGATTCGTCTATATCGCCCAGCCACCACTCTATAAGGTCAAAAGAGGTAAGGAGGTACTCTATTTCTATGATGAACAATCAAAAGTCAAAGAACTTGGCAAAGGTTTTGACGAGTCTCAAGCCATGCAGGATATAGATCTCCAAGATTCACGAAATGCATTGCTCGATGCTGCTGATGCGCCTGCAGAAGAAGCAGAAGTCGAAGAGGAAAATGCCAAAGGCCGAACTCCAAAGATTTCCATTCAGCGATATAAAGGTTTGGGAGAAATGAATGCCGATGAGCTTTGGGAAACTACCATGGATCCATCACGCCGTATTCTAAAGCAGGTAAACGTTGAGGATGCTCAGGAAGCCGATAAGATTTTTGATATGCTTATGGGGCAAGACGTTCCTGCACGTAAATCATTCATTCAGTCCAACGCCAAGCACGCGACGATTGATATATAGAAGGGGACAGTGAAAGTGTTAGAGAGCGAAGTACATACATGTCCTGAAGAACCCCTGCAGCCCATTTCTAGCAAGAAATGGGCGAAGCCGAGTCCCAGCTTTGCAAAGCTGGGACGTTTCTGAAGGGCACGTATGTACGAAGCTCTTTATACAGTTCTTACTTTCAACTTTGAAGACCTCTTTTTATCAAGTTTAGGAAGTTTCAATATCAAAAGGCCATGTTTTTCGATAGCTTCAGATTCGTCGACATCTATCTCTTCGGGAAGTTGGATCGTGCGGGAAAAAGAACCCCAATATAGTTCGCGAACATAATAATCATCTTCGTTCGCTACACGTTCTTCTTCGCGTTTGCCGCGGATAGTGACCACATCGCGGGCAATCGTTACGTCAAGATCATCGGGACGAACACCTGCAATCATGCTCTTGATAACAATCATCTCTGGTGTCTGGTATACGTCTACGGTGAGCTCGCCTTCTTTTTCAGATTCTTCTTCTATCCATGAAGAGGCGACATCACTCTCTGCTTTGTGATGAGCAGGTTTTCCTTTTGGAGCAGTTTCTTCTTCCATACGAACTGTTCCCGTCAGTTTCTCAAAAAATGATCTCTTTTCTTTGCTCATATATTACAAATTAAATTTTATTACTCGTAAGTATATCACACCAACTCATTTGGCTTCACTGTCTGAGGGTGCACAACTTTAATTTCTTCAAATAAAATGATCAAAATGACTACTGCTCCCCAGACCCAACTAAAAACCTTGAGACTGTCGAGTGTACCCGTCGCGATAATAGAAAGATTAAACGCGGTATGGAAAGTAATGGCGACTCCAAGCCCGATAATACCCGCCACTATTTTGAGGAAATAACCTCGATAGAAGGCGAGGCCGAGTGCAAAACCAACGACTGCCGAGCTTACAACATGTACAAGAGTTGCTCCCATAAAACGCATATTTCCGGTTACAACGCTTTTGATAATTTCTCCATCGGAAAGTGGTCCGAGTATAAAGAGAGTATTTTCTAAGGCTGCAAAACCAAGAGCGACAGTGATGCAATATATCATTGCATCAATAGGTTCGTCGTTTTGTTTAGTAAACAGGGCAACACTCAGAACTGCTAGGAATTTTACTATTTCTTCTATGGCTGCCCAGAGGGTATAGCGAATAGTCGGGTCGGTAAATACATTTCCAACATATTTTTCAGCGATAATTGCTAAGGCGACTGAGAGCATGCCTCCAAAGAAAGAAAGAGTCAGGATAAAGCGAGATTCGGGATGGGTTATATCCTCACGTGTCCAGAAGAAAAGCCATATCAGAGAGGGGATGATACCGGCAAGTACTGCATATACGACAAGATTCATACGTTTAAAATAGTATAACATAAGTAAATATCCCCCTAGACCTGCCCTAGTGGATTTGTCGATGTATCCTTGACAAAATAAGTATTTTAAGCTAGAAAGCAGGTAGATCTTGTTGGTTTGCCTGATAGGTAAATCGATAGAACAAGCAACAAAAATACTCAAACGGTTCGAAAATAACGTATGAAAACCTGGTCCTTGTCAGTTTTGCTCCTCGGTCTAACTTCTGTGGTCACGATCGGTGCCGACCTCAAAATCTTCATCAACAATGATGATCCTATGGAATTCGCTGTGCCACTCAAGGCTCAGTCGGGTCTTATTCGGGCAGCTACTCAGCAACATTCGTTGCCAAAGTTGGGCACGAAACCTGAAATGGTGGAAATTGCCTCTTTGTGTTCGAGTGGTTCGCCCAATGTGGTAGCGAGTCGTCTCAATGCTATGAATGGTCTCGTCGGACTGCCTGTCACTATGGATCCGGCTGATCCAACAGCGTGGTATGTCGTTGCTCCCAATGCGTGGAAGTGGCACCATATTGTCAGTTTGGCTTCGGCTAGTCCCAACGTCATGTGGCGTGGTAAGACGAGCCTCCTGACCCCTGCTCAGTCCGCAGAAAAAGGGAACAGGATCGTCATTCATGCTATGGGTCAGTATCCGGTCAGCGCATACGAATGTGAAATCATGACGGGTTTGACTAATCTTGCTACCGCACGTTTTTCTGTAGGGAAAGACGCTTCTGGTAACGAACTTCCATTCAGTGCAAACTTTGTTGGCATTAGTTTTGGACCCAATGGCATATTGGAATCAACTCGCAATCCGGTATCAGGTCTCTGGACTCAAGTTGGGGATGATACCGTGTTCTCGAATAATGAACGTCCTTCAGCGGTTCAATATGATGCCTGGGTCCGATTTGGTGCCACTGCTGTCATTACTGCAGGAAATCTCGCAGCCATGGATGGTGTCAAGGCTCAGTTTACGGCCAGTGTTCCGACGTTTACTGCTCGTCTCATCAAAAATGGAGCAGAGATTAACTCCAAAATTGTTACGGCGATGCGGCTCCATCTGAGCATTGTACGAGGACTGGCAGATCCTAACCCGTACGATGTACTTATGCTTCATGGTGGTCAGGAAGATGCGAAATATCGGATCGAATATGCTTATTATCCAGAGGGTCCGTGGATCGAAATTGATACAGATCTGTTTAATGCGCAAACTATTTACATCGCCCGAATTCCTGAGATGAACCAGTTCTATCGGGCCAAAATGGTGCCTCCGGTAGCTGGTGCATTACCTCAATAAGGCCGTTGTTTAATCACAGAGCCCTTCTTCACTGAAGGGCTCTTTTTCATTGACATTTATTTCTATGTATGGTAGGTTATAGCTCGTTGTATGAAATACATACCAAAGGACGTTATTAACAATTATTATTTATTTATCATGAAAATTCGCTTTATTTTGTCAGTATTCGTTGTTATTGCAGCTGCTTTCCTCGTGATTGCAACTCCAGTCTCAGCACAGGTTTCAAACGGTGGTGACGAAGGTGCAGCTATTACATCTGCAGTCGATACCAACACAGCTGTTGGTGAAGTATCAAACGGCAACGACGAAGGTACAGCTATTACACCTGCAGTCGATACCAACACATCTGTTGGTGAAGCATCAAACGGTAATGACGAAGGTTCTCCTATTACTCCAGCAGTTGATTCAAATACTGTTGTTGGTGGAGTTACTAACGGCGATGACGACGCTGTAGGCATTCCTGCTGTAGAAACTCCTTCTTCGAACACAAGTGGTGGTTCTTCTGGAGGTCGTTCTTCAGGTGGTGGACGTTCTTCAGTGGTTATTGCCACAAGTCTCTCGACTCAGTTGGGAACTACGACTGCTTCATGTCCTCTCATTACCGCAAGAATCTTGAAGCTCAATGGATCAAATGATTCAGTCAACATTTCTCATCTTCAGCTCTTTTTGAAGAATATCGAGAAGTTAGATGTTGAT
>CALREM010000034.1 GCA_943355185.1 Candidatus Nomurabacteria bacterium
TCGACAAAAATAATACCGTTGGCGGGAAATGGGTGATTCGCGACAAATGTTTGATTGTTTATACTCCATGTCCCCCACCCATTCTGGTTTGCAGAATTGGTACACCCGCTCGGGGCTGAACGTAACGAAGTCACTCGGTACAAATCAAACGTATCATTTGTTTTAAGTAAAATACGATATCCTTGTGCCCCTGAAGCATCGATGTAGCGCCCATTTGTATTTGCATCAACTTTCATTTGTGCCAAATCGAAGGTCAAACCAGCAAAATCAAAAGATTGTACCGGAAATTGTCTGCCCGCAATGAATACGTCCGGTCGACTCGGTACAGCTGCGGGAGGATTTGGGTCTACTGGATTTACTGTGGTATATACGGCAAATCTTTGCTGCGAAGTGCCGTCATCCGGATCATCGTAGGTAGTCTTTGAACTTGTAACAAGATTGTGTGAAAGTCCCTCAAAACGCACCCCACCATTTGAATGCACTGGACCGAATATTTCTGTACCAGCACCAAAACGCATGTCATTATTAGCAACCACTGCAAATTTTGCCAATGAAGGAATAGCGAGCGTCGCTTGAATACTACGCGTAATAGTCTCATCGGAAGCCAAAACTCCTTTGGATTTTACTTTTACTATAGTCGAACCGATCGGTGGTGGCGTAATGGTCAATTCATATCGACCGATCACATCTCCATCAGCATCAGTGACATTGTGAAGATATGGTCCCGGTTGACCACCTGTGCCATCGGTATAGTCGGTTGCCGCATGCGCCAAATGCCAACGATAGTATTCAACACCTGCTTCAGCTAACTGAAAAGCTTGCTCGCGTGCCGAAAGAGTCCGGGTCGTCTTGAGAATTGTTGCCCCCCAATTTGTGAGCCCTATCGTTACAGTAATCGCTATCCCCGCAAAGATCAGAGCATTTATGAGAATGACACCGGTTGTATATGTATATTTTTTATTCATAAATTATCTTTAAGATTACGTAATGCCGCTTGAGTGGAAAACGTTCTTATCACAGGAGATTTGTTAGGATCAGTGTCGATCGTGATATTTGTTTTAATTAAACGTATAGAAGTAAGCACTAAAGGGTATATCATTGCCGTGCTCGTCCCTGTATATGTACTACCGTAATATTCAAAAAGAGGTGTTGTGGATGAATTAACTACGCCAGTGGCAATTATTTTAAGAGTTTCCTGAGCCGGATTGTATACAGCAGGTGAACCAATCGGTTTTATTACTCCGCGATACATCGTCTGCCCTGTTAAGAAATAGTGGAGTTGCTCTGGAAGACCGTCACTATCGATATCGGCAAAAAAAGTAAGTGTACTGGTGGCAGCCGCATTAATAGCATATGAACCATTTGCAGAAATAGCACTAGCACGAAGTTCGCGAGCGATAACCTTCAGAATACTGGTTGCGTCTTGGATATTGGTTAATCGTATCTGTGTCGAACGGTTATAGTTGAGCACATTGTATTGAAATGTACCGACAGCAATCATAACTACTACAAGTATAGATGTGGTAACAAGCACTTCCACAAGGGTCATACCTGTTATCTTTTTTTTAAATAGCCAAGAGCACATGTCAACAATTATAACGCATTTAAAACATATTATGGTGTCAACAACACTTGATATTCAAACCATGGATCAGTAATGGCAATATCTACGGTCTGAGGTAGATATCCTGTTTTAGACACAGTTACACTATAGGTCTCATTGTCCACAAGACTTGGAAATACAACCTGTCCTGGTGGTACACACGCAGACGTATAGGTAAATGAAACATCTGAAACGTTTGGTGTAACCGTTGTATCGTCAGTCGAAAGAAATAGCTTATATCTGGCATATTGATGATTCGCATGAACATTACTCAACGAAGAATTTGATGATGTGTAATAAGTCCCGCCTGTACCATCTGGACCGACAAAATTCCAAGGACCTGTCGGCGACGTACTTGCCGCAGTGGCAAACTGCATGCGAACACTCTCAGGTCCGGCCAATGCTGGCTGATCCGTTGGAGACCAGATCAAAGAGTAAAAATTGCTATCGGAGCCTGTATCGAAAGTGGAAGATTCAAGCCACCCATTTGCATTATATGTACCAAACACCTCCCGAATAAGGACTTGCCCAGACGATGTCGCAACATCAAGACTCCCGTCATCCTGAAAATATTTAAGAGGATCGACAAAAGTAACTTGCCCCGCACTTCCCGACCAATCACTCTGATTCAAATATCCACGCCCAGTCGTAAAAGTTTCATCGTACCCACCTGGTCCGGTCAATCTGACCGTGGCGTCAGATATAGGCAGTTGGGTCACACTGTCTTTTACGGTAATCAAAAGACTCTGCGGATTTTTAGGTGCAAGGATTAACTGCAGATCAATATCCGTATCTGGATTGAGCGTAAATGGATTTAGCGGATTAACACCAATAAGATCATATGTATCGTCAATTGGGCCAAGTGTATATATATCCCATTCAAGTCCGGTAATATCCAGAAGGCCACTACCATTCGTTATATGATTCTGAGCGTATTTGGGCAGAAGAGGACCATCCTCTTTGTCGCCCGCCAGGGAGAAGTCGAAATTTCCAATCACTTCACAAGTCGGGGTAACACTCGACACATGAACCGAACTTACCTTATCTATCGCAAAACTAACTTGTGTAACCTGTTGAATCAATACGGTAGCATCTGGTTTGGGAGGAATTGGGTTCGTAATTGTCGCAGGATAGGTTCGATCAGTGGAATACCCAGCTTTTGTAACGGTAATACGGTAAGCATTTGAATCTGGTGGCACATCAACAAGTTGGAGCATGCCATTCGCATCCGTAACGTCATCAATAATGATAGTAGTGGTAGTGGCTATGTTTTGTACATGAACCGATGCTCCTTGCACGGGCTGTGCACTTGCATCAAAAACACGTACGAACAATGCCCCATTCTGAGAAGCGGTCTCCAAGTTTTTCGGGGCCACCTGACCGGTCAAGGTAATCGGCTGCATACCACGACAACCGTCGCACGAAACAGTTACCTGAACTTTTTTATTATCAGCAGGTGAAAGATCGTTTGGAGTTCCGCCAATCGTACCGTCAAACGCTAAATCAACGTTACGGACAATGCTCGTCACCACAAAAGTCGTGCCTCCACGAATAAGGTTTTGAGTATAGGGTATTTTGCCCGAAGGAATACTGCCTTGGACACCCACATCACTGTAAGGCATGTTGCGAGCAATTTCGAATTGTTCATTTGCAAGAGCTGTGGCCAAGACGCGATACTGACTCAAATCAACCAGTTTAAAGAGACTGATGTAAGCATTGTACGAAGCAATGGCGATTGTAAGGAACACTGCTGTACCGACAACAACTTCGACGAGACCGAAGGCACGGGAGCGCAGGGGCAAGGGCGGGTATGAAGTATGAGGTATGAGGTATGGAAATCGCATTTTTAATTGTGTGTTTGTTTTATACTTCATACCTATATAGCGTTGACCAACGAATACATCGGCGAAATCATCGCAATGGCAAAGAAACCGACCGCACCACCGATAAGAATCATCAGGAACGGCTCGATCACCGTCGACATGTCCTTGGTCTTTTGATCCACATCATTTTCATAATAAGTAGCCACTCCCAAAAGCATTTCACTCATTTTTCCAGTCTCCTCCCCCACACTCATCATCTCCGCAAAAAATACCGGATACAAGGTATGTGCTTCTGCAAATATTTTTGACATCAAGTCACCACGCTTGATTGCTTCTTGAGCCTTATCCAATACCGCTCGAAAATGCACATTTTGTACCACAGCTGAAGTAATGGTGATTGACTCAACCACATTAACCCCTGAGGTCAGCAAAGATGAGAGCGTCCGAGCAGTACGTGCAGCATTTACTTCTTGCACCAATGAACCAATAACAGGAATTTTAAGCAAGAACCCATGGATGACTTTTTTACCAGAAACTTTACGTGACCACCAGGTAAACAAAGTGGCGACTATGACAACTCCCAGGATCACCCACAGACCTTGATGTCGGATGATATTACTAACATCCAAAATAAACTGTGTTGTTGCCGGAAGTTTAACATTGAGTTCAGTGAACGTTTTCATCAATACTGGAATGACGAAAATAAACATCAGAATCGCCACAATAATCATGGCAATAATGATTACCGCAGGATACATCAGCGCCCCACGAATACGGCGTTCGAGCGCATGTGCACTATCCATTTGTGTACTGACCGCTTTGAGTGACTGAGCCAAGGTTCCACTTTGTTCTCCAGCATGAACCATGGAAATAAAAAGTGGAGAGAATATTTTTGAATGTCGAGCCAGAGAATCGGCAAACGTATTACCTTTATCAATTTCAGCGATAATATCGGCCAAGACTATTTTTAATCCTTTCTTCTTTGCCTGACGCTCCAATACTGACAATGCGCGAGAAAGTGGCAGACCCGCCTCAAGCATCGAGCCGAGATTGCGAGCGAAATTGATTTTTTCAATAGTCTTGATACCTCGCTTCCCCTTTCCCAAGGAAATCAGTGTGTGAAATTTGGTGATCTTTTTTTCTTCAGCAGCAATCATTTCATCACCACCTTCGCGAATCAGACGATACAGGTCGTAGCGATCAGCCGCGTCACGTTCGGCGCTATATATTTCGCCTGTTTGTTTTTTTGCTTTAAATCGAAAGTGTGACATATATTATTCTGAAACTACGCGGAGCACTTCTTCTATGGTAGTAATACCTTGAACGCATTTATATATTCCATCCTCCAACATTGTCAGCATCCCCTCTTTCTTTGCCTGAGCCTCCAACTCCATCGATGTTGCTCCTTTCATAATCAGATCCTTGATACTCGGCGAAACCTTAAGAATCTCATGGATACCAACACGACCCTTGAATCCTTCTTCATCTTTGGCCCCGCCTGATTTCCAAAATGAGATATCGTTCCACGTATCAGTTTCTTTGATGACTTTATCTGCCTTGAGTGCTGCCAGCACCGTATCCAAATTGACCCCTTTCTGAAGTTGAGCAAATTCCGCCTTGGACAAGGTATACGACTGTTTCGTATCGGTTAATTTACGGACCAAGCGCTGGCCGATAATGATATTGATTGTCGAAACCAATAGAAACGGTTCAACTTTCATATC
>CALREM010000035.1 GCA_943355185.1 Candidatus Nomurabacteria bacterium
GCCTCAGCGTTTCTCCATCATCGGTTTCTCTCGTCGCCCAATGGCTCGTGATGAATTTCGGGAATATATTCGCGAACGACTCAATGTGCGCCCCGGTCAATTCAAAGAAGAAGATATCAAACACTTCTTCGACCATATGTCCTATGAGCAAGGATTATTCGATGATCCTCGTGCATATGCTCGCTTGGCTGAAAAACTCAATGATATTGATGCACGCTGGGGTCAGTGTTCCAACAAACTCTTCCATCTTTCTGTCCCACCCACACTCTACGAGGGCATTCTTGAACATTTGGCACAATCTCGCCTCACAACTTCCTGTGCCGATGATACAGGTTGGACCAGAGTACTCATAGAAAAGCCTTTTGGAAATGATACGGCAACCGCACATCGCCTCGATACGGTGCTCGGTAAACTGTTCAAAGAAGAACAGATATTCCGCATCGATCATTATTTGGCCAAAGAAAGTCTACAAAATATTTTGGCATTTCGATTTACCAATAGCATGTTCGAACCTTTGTGGAACAGTGATTCTATAGAAAAAATTCATATTCGTCTCTTTGAGAAAAAGGGAATGGAAGGTCGTGGCGCTTTCTATGATCCGATCGGTGCACTCCGTGATGTCGGACAAAATCACATGCTGATGATGCTGGCATTGGTCAGTATGGATAAGCCAAAGAACTTCAAGGCTGACACGATTCGCAAAGAACGTGCCAAAGTACTTTCTAAATTAATCAAAATCCCAGCACGAACGATGGAAAAGTTTGTGGTACGCGGACAGTACGAAGGATATACCTCTGAACCAGGCGTCAGTGCCACTTCTCCGACAGAAACCTATTTCCGTGTTCAGGCCTCGATCGATTCGCCACGTTGGAAAGGTGTGCCATTTTATCTCGAAAGTGGTAAAGGAATGGTTGAATCAAAAACGGCGATCGATGTCTATTTTAAAACCAACAAAGGTTCCCCTCATCAAAATATTCTGACCTTCCGTATTCAACCTGACGAAGGTATCAAAGTCCGTTTCTTTGTAAAGACTCCCGGTCAAGGATTCGAAGTAGAACCAAAGCCTCTCAAGTTTTCCTATAGTGACACCATGCCAACACTCGGTTCAACTACGGACTACGAACGGTTAATTTTCGATGTCTTCCGTGGCGATCAAACTCTCTTTGCTTCTACTGAAGAAATCATGGCCTCATGGAAATTTGTTACGCCCATCTTGGAGAATCTCAGCAAGTTACCGATTAAAAAATATGAAAAGGGGGCACAGGAGGTTGAGTAAATAGAGAAGTGTGTTATAGTGTATCCGATGAACTCAATGCAATATTCAATTAAGGTCGCTACATTCCTTCGTACCTGGAATATCCAGTCCAAGGCTGCCTTTTGTAATGTTCACTACTCATAAGTCTGAGTAACAGAAAATTCCAAAAGCGAGCCTTGGAAGAGGCTCGCTTTTCTTTTAGCGGAGTAGCTAAAGTGAGGTAGTTCCTTGAAAACCTAATACACCATAATCATATGAACAACGGTTCACATGTAGTATATGCCACCAAAGAGATGAAACGCACCGCACCGCAACGTCATGGTCAATCGGCCTGGAAACAAGTAGAAGAAGGGCAAGGAAAAAAGCTCATCCCTGTTATCTTTATCGTTTCTGATTCGTCAGAGACTGGGCAATGGATACCTATGGAAATCCATATTGCTGATAAAGAGCGGAGGAAAGCGGAGCGCAAACTACTCTATGCTCAAAAGCCTCTTCTGCTACAGCAACTCATTCAGGAAAAAAAGAGAAAGAATCGGTCACAGGAACAAACCTATGCCTCCTGTACGTGGTGGATAAATCCATAATTCATCACATGTTCAAATCGCACTGCCTAGACACTCTCTAGGCAGTTTTTTTATTGACCATATTTTCTGTCCTGTGTTATTCTTGCTACGTTACACTCTTATACACCACCCCTATGAACTTTTTTGTAAAAACCCTTCTCAAACGCCAACTCAAAGGATTACCTGACGATCAGATCGAGATGTTCATTACTATTATCGAGAAAAATCCTGAGCTCTTCAAAAAGATTGCCGAAGAGATCCAAGCCAAGGTCAATCAGGGTATGGGTCAACAAGATGCGGCTATGAAAGTCATGGAAAGTCATCGTAGTGAGCTTGAAGGTATTCTTAAACCGGTAAAATAAAACCCCACATTGCTGTGAGGTTCAGGATTACATTCAATCCTGGAAGTTGTGTTTACTCTTCGATCTCTGCAACCGCTTTTGGTGATTGCAGGGGAAAACTACTCGGGTCTCATCTGATTTGAAGTACTCGCTCGCATGTTTATCCGTAATTGGTTTGGTCACAAGTTTCCTTTTGTTGATGTTTACTGCAATTAAAATCAAAGAACGTATGCTAGTATTATAGCACTAAACTAGGTCACTTGTCAATATTCATACTACCTCCACATTCTCCCCAAATTAGGCCTGAAAAGCTCAATATGCTATGCTCTTTCTACTATGTCCCTCTCCATCGGCATCGTCGGGCTTCCAAACGTCGGGAAATCTACACTCTTCAATGCGCTGACCCGTAAGAGCGTTTTGGTTGCAAACTATCCTTTTGCAACGATCGATCCTTCGGTTGGTGTGTAATAAAATAAAAAAATAAACCGTTACGATTGTGTCGTAACGGTTCAGTGTATATGTCGGATAGTGTGATACGCACACCGCTTGCGTTAAGAGGTGGTGTGCCGTCTGAAGTGGTATCTGTAGACTATGCAGAAACCAGCTAAGACTAGTAATGTTATCGGGAGTGGCTCAGGGATCATCACAGGGATACTCGAATTGAATCGAACGGAACCCACGATCCATCTATCGGGGTTACCATTACTAAATTGTAGGAAGTCTATGGCTGCTGAACGGAGTTCTCCGTCTTCGTACTTCACATCGAGAACATCGAATTTACCAGTGATCTGATTGTTGGCTCGGCTGCCCATAGCGAGAAACATACCCGGGTCTTCGTGGTTGAATGGCCATCCGCGAACATTGAGGTGTTCGCCTATAGTCAAAGCGCCCTGATTTCCGAGTTCAAAATCGAGTTCCCATCTCTCTTGACCTTTGGTGATAAACAGATGTAGACCATTGCCATATGACGGTATGTACTCAAATAAAGCACCTTCCTCACTCGTGATCAGTCGAGTCCGTCCTTGCGAGACATACTCATAAGGTGCCCCGATGTAAAAGAGTGCAGACTGTGCCCAACTTGTGATTGGTACAAGTATACAAAGTAACAAGTAGAATTTTTTCATTACGTAACCTTTGGTTTTTGAATGTACAGCTAAATAAGTTTTCAGCTGTATAATAACATTATAAACTCTATTAGTCAATATATTCCAAATATCACATCCTTCCACAAACTCAATAAGTAAGCTATATTCATCCCATGTCCCTCTCCATCGGCATCGTCGGTCTTCCGAACGTCGGCAAATCTACACTCTTCAATGCGCTGACCCGCAAGAGTGTGTTGGTGGCGAACTATCCTTTTGCAACGATCGATCCTTCGGTCGGTGTTGTTGCAGTACCCGATGAACGCCTCTACAAGCTGGCTGAATTTTCCAAAACACAAAAGACAGTTCCTGCAGCAGTTGAGTTCGTCGACATTGCTGGTTTGGTCAAAGGTGCTTCTGCTGGTGAAGGACTCGGTAACCAATTCCTTTCTAATATCCGCGAGACTGACGCTATCGCTCAGGTAGTGCGCATCTTTGAAGATGATAATATCATTCACGTTGACGGTAAGATCAATCCGATGCTCGATATCGGAGTTATCAACCTCGAGCTCATCCTGGCTGACCTTCAAACCGTTACCAAGCGCCTTTCTAATTTGAATAAAGAAGTAAAAGCCGGCAAGAAAGAAGCGATTCTCGAGCATGGCATTTTGGAAAAAGTAAAAGCAGCTTTGGAAAATGAAAAACTTGCCTCGTCTGTCACTGCCGATGAATTCGAAGCACCGTTACTAAAAAGTATGCATCTCCTGACGGCAAAGCCTTTTATGTATGTGCTCAATAAAAAGTCGGGTGGTACTAACTTGGACGAGGTTCCAACTGATGAACGCTACAAAGCACTGATGATCTTTTTTACGGAGAACAATGCCAAGTGGGTGATCGTCGATGCGGGTATCGAACATGAACTTAAAGAGTTTGATGGTACGGAAAAAGAAGAGATGAGAAAAGCTCTCGTTGGTGATGACGTGTCCGCCGAAGCATTGGCGGAGGCGGATGGTATCAATGAACTGATCAAAAAAGGATACGAGCTTTTGAATTTGGCGACATACTTTACAACTGGTGAAAAAGAAACTCGTGCATGGACTATTGGCAAAGGCTGGACCGCTCCCATGGCTGGAACCGCTATTCATACCGACTTCAAAGACAAATTCGTCCGTGCGGAAGTCATCGAATGGGACAAACTCCTCGAAGCGGGATCATTTGGCGCTGCACGTGAGAAAGGATGGTTACGAACAGAAGGGAAGGAATATATTGTGAAGGATGGAGATGTGATTGAGTTCAAGATCTAGGAAAAAATTAGTAACATTGTATAATATATTTAACATGAAAAATTCACAAAAAGGTTCAGTAACTCTGTGGACTATAATTATTTTGATAGTAATTGTTGGAGTTGGAGCTTATCTTTATAAAAATACAATTAGCCCTTCTGCTTCATCTGGTACTCAATCATCAGAATTGAAGACGTACACAAATACTAATTTTGGATATGAGATAAAATATCCTACTGATTATACTCTCAATGAGGTCAATAATCCGAATATTGAATCCTCAACAAGAGATATAGCTGAAATTACCTCATCTCAAGTAAGGGTCGGAATCATTGCTAGCAAGGATCGAAATTCAATTAACGATGAATGCCGAGATGTTTCTAAATATGCGCCATCAAAAAAGATTGGTGATAATACTTTTAATGTGATTGTTAGTGAAACTGCAACAACAGATATGGGTAATCCCGATAACGTACATCGAGATTATTATCTTAAAACTCAAAGCTCTTGTTATTTGATTACAACAACATATCCACCTTCTTTACAACAGACAACGAAAGATACCTACAATTCAC
>CALREM010000036.1 GCA_943355185.1 Candidatus Nomurabacteria bacterium
GTAGGCTCGTGCAGGATCGAGCACACCCTCTCCTCCAATAGGAACAAAAAGTACGTCTACTTCGTCGATCGCTTCGTCGGTTTCCGGAGGCAACTCGGTTGTATTGACGCCTCCCAAAAAACAAATATTCATACCTTCGAGAGCCACGGTATATATAGTATTAATCCTTTTCTCACCATCATACTCCGACTCTGAAGGTAACCCTTTGATAAAAACCCCTTTGACTTCATACTCTCCGGGACCGGTAATAGAGAAAGCTTTCTTGTCACCAAACGAAACTTGGTCAGCACCGTTCATGTCTACATGATTGAGACTAGAGAGGACAATGTCAGTGCCAAACTTTGAGGTTGCAAGCTTGGAATCTTTTGAAATAGGGTTAAATGCCAAAACGGTGTCGCCAAATGAGACCTTTACAAATTCTGCCCCGAGGTACGTAATAATCATGATTGAGACATAATAACAGATAAAAGATGGCTCTGCCAGGTGGCTGCAGAGGCCTACCCTCTGAGGGTAGGCCTCTGCAGCAAGAAGCTTGACTTTGTAGTTTAAACATGCTATTATTATACCAGGTAGCAAGCAACACAAATAGACATGGACGTTGTCAAAAACATACCGAAGAAATACTGAACAATGAAAAAAATACACATACTGGTCACCGAAGATGCCATGGATATGGCAAAGGTAGTCACTCACTTCCTGATGTTCCAAGGGATTCCCCTGGAAAACATCACGCATTGTGCCACGTTGCACGATGCTGTTGCTTACATCAATGATCCTGACACCACACAGATCCACCTTCTCATCACCGACTGGAATATTCCGGACGGAGACGAAGGTGGAGCCATCATTGCGGCCACACGGGAAAAGTTTCCCAACGTTCAAGTAATCGTGATGACGGGTAATCCAAATAATCTGCCCGAAATCTCCGAGAATTACAATCCTAATGAGTTCCTTCCCAAACCATTCGATCACAAGGAATTCGCGACAGCCGTTTCAAACTGCTACAAGAGAATCGAAAACTCTTGCACAGCTTAACTCGCAATTCGACTCATGCTCGCCCTACAGACAACTGTAGGGCGAATTTTTTATTTCAAATAAAGAGGACCTAAACACGTGAGCTTGGTGAATTATGTTTCGGAGCATGACCGCAATGAGATTCGAGTCCCGACAAATTACCCCTATGTGCTGAAGCCTTGGAAGCACATAGGGTATGTAATTTGGAGTGGGCGACCTTGCGGGCATGTGGAGAAACGTAATTCACTGTGCTCACTTATAAATTATAGACAATCTCCCCTCTTCATGATACAGTCCATCCAAACAGAATTGCTGTTTTGATAGCTCGTTCATTAGAGATCTCGCGTAATCCCGCACTTATTTATTAATCAATTAAAAAGCGGATCGCGACCTACGTACTATGTTCAAAAAAATAAAAGAAACACTTACCGGATCGAAAGAAAACGCAGCGCCAGTAGCAGATACAAACGAAAAGACAGATAAAGCTCAGCCAGAACCCAAGAAAAAGAACGCTGAACTCACTCTGACAGAAGAACAAAAGAAGAGTGCCATGGGAGGCCTCGTCGAAACGATGAAAAATCCACCTCAGATCGGTGACCTCGTAGAAGGTCCGGTTATTGCAGTTGAGAAGTCATCAGTTTTTGTTGACCTTACCCCATTTGGTACTGGTATCATTTACGGCCGTGAATTTATCACTGCTCGCGATGTTATCAAGAAAATCAACGTCGGTGACGTCATTGCAGCAAAGATCGTAGACAATGCGCATCCAGAAGGTTATTACGAACTCTCCCTCAAGGAAGCTCGTCAGGCTCTTATCTGGAATGAAGCAGAAGTTGCTATCAAGGAAAAGAAGGTGCTCGAGCTCCTCGTCAAAGAAGCCAACAAAGGTGGTCTCCTTATCGAATGGCAAGGCATCGTCGGTTTCCTTCCTGCATCTCAACTCAAAGCCGAGCACTATCCTCATGTTACCGATGGCGACAAGGATAAGATCTTGGAAGAGCTCAAGAAGTTCGTCGGTACTCGCATGGCACTTTCCATCATTACAGCAGATCCAAAGGAAGGTAAATTGATCTTCTCAGAAAAGGGTTCTGAACAGAAAGAAAAGGAAAAGATCGTCAGTAAGTACGAAATTGGCGACACTGTCGAAGGAACGGTTACTGGAGTTGTAGACTTTGGTGTCTTCATCAAACTTGAAGAAGGTTTGGAAGGCCTGGTTCACATTTCAGAAATTGATTGGGGCCTTGTCGATGATCCTCGTAACTTTGTCAAAATCGGCACAACTATCAAAGCAAAGATCATTGAAGTAAAGGAAGGTAAGATTTCCCTCTCTATGAAACAGCTCAAGCCAAATCCTTGGACCGAAGCTGCAAAGAAGTACAAGAAGGATATGATTATCTCTGGCGTGGTTATCAAGTTCAACAAGCACGGTGCACTTGCTTCGATCGAAGAAGGTGTTGCTGGTTTGGTCCACGTCTCTGAGTTTGGTTCTGAAGAAAAGCTCCGTGGCGCTCTCGAATTGGGCAAGACGTATAACTTCAAGATCTCCCTCTTTGATCCAAAGGAACAAAAGATGGCTTTGGTCTACACAGACAAGAAATAACATCTTTTAGAGATTTTAGAATTGGAAAAAGAAACGGCCACCGCAAGGTGGCTTTTTCTTTTTGTACAGGCGAGGCCTACCCTTGCACCTTACGCCGCGTTATATATACTCATCGCTTTCTCTCTACTTTCTGTCACCAGCACCTTGATAGCCTCTGCGACCTTATTGGAAACTTTTTTGATCTCCTTCATTTCCTCGTCTTTGAAACTTCCTAAAATAAACTTCTCAACCTTTTCTTCACCATGAGGAACTTTGGCGTTACCTTTTGAATCTGCAGCCGAAAGACCGATACGAATACGTACGAATGCCTCAGTCTTTACTGATTTGATAATTGATTCTACTCCATTGTGCCCGCCAGAACTGCGATTGTACGAAATACGAATACGACCGAGAGGTAGTTGGAAATCGTCATAGATAACAACAAGTTTCTCTGCGGCTTTGATGCTTTTGACCAAACCCGCCACAGAAGAACCTGATTTATTCATAAAAGTTTCAGGGGCAATCAGGGTTGCCTTTTCTTTTTTGGAAATATCTACCTTGGAGACGAGCGCATTGAGCTTTTTGTCGAATTTGAAATCATCACCTTCGTATTCGGTACGAACATAGTCAAGAACAATACGTCCTGTATTATGACGTGTTCCCTTGTATTCATCTCCCGGATTTCCGAGTCCTGCAATAATATATGCCATGCCAGCAGTATAACGAAAAGGCTGAGAAACTCAAAATAATGCAAACTTGTAATCAGTCATTTTTTGGAGTAGAATGTACGCACTACTATGGATATTAACGAAGAGCCACGAGTTAATGCCTGGAATCCCTCCTCAGAACCACGCGAACACAAAAGTACTTTTTGGCACACTGTTCGCGAGTGGATACAGGTCATCATCATCGCACTCGTCATTTCCCTACCTATACGATTCTTCATCGCCGAACCATTTGTCGTAGACGGCGCTTCCATGGATCCAACCTTTGCGACCGGTCAATTCCTGATTGTCGACCGCCTCTCGTATCGCCTGAGTGAACCAACTCGAGGCGACGTCATTGTTTTCAAGTATCCCAATAATCCCTCCGTCTATTACATCAAACGGATTATTGGGTTACCTGGTGAGACCGTGACTATCAATGATGGAAAAGTATCTATTATCAATAACGAATACCCTCAAGGATTCGTACTCGAGGAGACCTATATCGATAGCAAGCACTTCTCGCATGACACCACTACCACCACCCTCAAGCCATCACAGTATTTTGTGATGGGTGACAATCGGGCCGAAAGTTCCGATTCACGCCTATGGGGACCACTTGAGG
This sequence comes from Candidatus Nomurabacteria bacterium, assembly GCA_943355185.1. GTDB lineage: Bacteria > Patescibacteriota > Minisyncoccia > Phycocordibacterales > PALSA-1337 > C7867-002. Next base: position 3,923 of record CALREM010000036.1, read on the forward strand.
AGAAGTTAATTATTGGCAGACCGATCGTACGTCTATTTCCTGTAACAAAAGTATCTTTTTTACCTGGCGAATACCATGAACAAACCAAATAACAAAACAGAATCTGCGACCCCGGCACCACAGAACACTTCAAGTGCTTCACGCACCAAAAAACGTCAATCTCCTTTTATACAATATGAAAACTTAGATAAGATCGGCGAAGTGGCAGTGTATTACGGATTCACTCCCATGAAGAGTCCGACCATTACCAAGGCGGATCTCGATACTGCAAAAGATATTCTCGAAGGTGACTTTATCGACGATGAAACTGACAAGCACGGTAAACTTCCCCTTCACGCCGAAGAAAAAATTGCCCTCATTCGTACCTACCAAGAACAGAACATGAATACCCTTTCGCAACCCGTGATGCTGTATTTCAAGGAACCAGCACGCAGTGCTCGTAAAGCCCCAAAATATCATCGCTACGCAGATCTCGAAATTATTGGTAGTTCCGGTTCCATAGCCGAAGCAACCCTCATCCAAACCGGTCGCGCCATGTTGGCCGAAGAAGGTTATACCAAAACGTTAGTAGAGATAAACAGTGTCGGTGATCGTGACTCGATTGCCCGTTTTACGCGCGAACTCATAAACTATTACCGCAAAAACATCAATACAATGAGTCCTGAGTGTCGTCAGATGTTCAAACGTGACGCATTCGAACTTCTAGGTTCCCGCAATGATTCCTGTAAAGAACTCAATGCTCACGCTCCCCGTTCGATGGACTTCCTTTCCGAAACAAGTCGTCGTAACCTCGAAGACGTGCTCGAATATCTCGAAGCTCTCAAGATTCCCTACAGTCTC
>CALREM010000037.1 GCA_943355185.1 Candidatus Nomurabacteria bacterium
TCATCATCCAAAAGATTCGCGATGCTGAAAAGGTTTCAGTCATGAGTGAATACGGTCAAAAAGAAGGAGAGATTGTCTCCGGAACTGTCGAACGCATCGAACGCGGCACAGTCTTCATCGACATGGGACGCGCCGTCGGTGTTATCCCGTACGAAGAACAAATTCCAAACGAGCGCTGGAAAACAGGCGATCGTATTCGTGCATACCTCTATGCCGTCGAAGAATCACCTCGTGGAATCGTCCTCAAACTCTCTCGTGCACATCCAAAGTTGTTAGCAAAGCTTTTTGAAACAGAAGCTCCAGAAATCGCTCAAGGAATTGTCGAAATCAAAGCTATTGCTCGTGAAGCTGGTGCTCGTTCCAAGATCGCAGTCATCTCACACGATGCTCACATAGATCCTATCGGGTCATTGGTTGGTCAACGTGGAGTTCGCGTTAGTACCGTTACTAGTGAACTTTCAGGCGAAAAAATCGATATTATCGAATGGAATGAAGACAATGCTCTCTTCGTTGAAGAGGCTCTCTCGCCTGCCGAAGTAGTCTCTATCGAACTCGATGAGAAAGATCATCGCGCTATCGTCACTGTTACCGAAGATGAACAATCTCTCGCTATCGGAAAAGGTGGCCAGAACGTTCGCTTGGCAGCCAAACTTACCGGCTGGAAGATCGATATTCGCTCAGCTGGTGGACCAAAAACTGACGCAAAGAAAGAAGCTGAAACTAAAGAGGTAGCTCCGGAAGCACCAAAGTCAGAGGAAACTAAATAATTCAAGCTCATAACCTGTTTGTAAGGTGGCCTAGTTTTCTTTTTAGGTGGATATATTGTACCCTGATAGGGCGCCAAAGTAGCTCAGTTGGTAGAGCATCGCTTTCGTAAAGCGAGGGTCTCCGGTTCGATCCCGGACTTTGGCTCCCACAGATACATCTGCCCTTTCCCTCAAAAAATCCCCACTATTTCTTAGTCGGGGATTTTTTGTTCATGATACTTTCGGCTCAACTCCTTATTTATCAACCTTAGCGTCTATGTGTCTCACATATTCCATAATCGTATCCGTACGTTCTCGAAACTCCTGGACAATAATACCGGTGTGGACACGAAAACTCTCTTCAAGCTGATCAAACCGACGATCTACGGCGTTAAATCGAGACTCGACACTCTCGCGAAAATCACGCATTTCTCCCCGAAATTCATTGAATTCGAATTTGGTGACATAATCGAGTAAATCACTCTTTGTAACCTGTGTTGTATGTGTCTTCATAGTACAATCAAATTATTTTGGATAAAAGGAGTGGCAGGCGTCACTCTATTTTATCAGTTTTAAAATAATTTCAATCTGTTTAGATAGAAGAAAATGTGGTGGAGATAAGAGAATCCAGTCATTTCTGCATGTATGAATTTATAACCAAATAATAAATCTCACGGCTCGTCAATACTCCATTTTGCTCAAAATCTGCTAGAATCCCCTTTATTGTCATAGTATTATCAATATTTGATACGTAATTATTTTAATTTAATTAATTTATGAATCCGTACGTTATTTTTGCTCTTGTTAGTTCAGTTGTTGCGATCGCTTATGGTGCTTTCTTGATCTCTTGGATCATGAAAAAGCCTACTGGCAATGCGCGCATGCAAGAAATTGCAGCCGCTATCCAAGCCGGCGCAAAAGCTTACCTCAACCGTCAATATCGAACAATCACGATTATTGCAGCTATTCTTTTTGTTATTCTTGGTTTTAGTCTCACCTGGACCATTGCGATCGGCTTTATTGTCGGTGCAGTATTGTCCGCTTTGGCTGGATATATCGGCATGAACGTCTCCGTACGTACAAATGTCCGCACCACCGAAGCAGCTCGCCACGGAATTGCACCCGCCCTTTCTCTTGCTTTCAAAGGCGGTGCAGTGACTGGACTCCTCGTTGTTGGACTCGCATTGCTTGGTGTGACACTCTTTTACACGATCACCCAAGATGTTGGTTCTCTCATCGGTCTGGCCTTTGGATCTAGTCTTATCTCAGTATTTGCTCGTCTCGGTGGTGGTATTTTCACCAAAGCAGCTGACGTCGGTACAGACCTCGTAGGCAAAGTGGAGGCTGGTATCCCAGAAGATGATCCACGAAATCCTGGAGTTATTGCTGATAACGTAGGAGATAACGTCGGAGACTGTGCTGGTATGGCCGCTGATCTCTTCGAAACATATGCAGTGACCACGATCGCAGCTATGATGCTCGGTGTTTCGACTTTCTCTTCTGTAATCGAAACTTCGGAAGGCCTCATGCGAACAAACTTCGTTAATGCCCCAATATACCCCCTAGCTCTCGGTGGTATCGCAATCTTTGCTTCCATCATTGGTACCTGGTTCGTTCGCTTGGGTAGTTCAAATAACATCATGGGAGCGCTCTACAAAGGTCTTATTGCGGCAGGTATCATCTCTGCATTAGCCTTTTATCCAATCACAAACTGGATAATGGCTGGTAATGGTAAATATAGTGTTGCCAATTTGTTCTTCTGTACGCTCGTTGGATTGGCAGTTACCGCCCTTCTGGTCTGGATCACTGAATACTTCACTTCCACTGCGTACAAGCCAGTTCAATCTATTGCAAAAGCTTCCCTTTCAGGACATGGCACGAACATCATCCAAGGATTAGCCATATCGATGAAAGCTACCGCATGGCCTCTCATTACCATTGTTGCTGGTATTTTGACTGCTTATCACTTTGCAGGCCTCTACGGTATCGCCATTGCTGCAATGAGTATGCTCTCTATGGCAGGCATTATCGTAGCCATCGATGCGTACGGCCCTATTACTGACAATGCTGGAGGTATTGCAGAGATGTCTGATCTTCCAAAGGAAGTTCGTGATGTAACTGATCCTCTCGATGCAGTTGGTAACACTACAAAGGCGGTTACCAAGGGATATGCCATCGGTTCAGCAGGTCTTGCTGCTTTGGTTTTGTTCGCAGAATACACACACCTTGTCCCGAATCTCGCTTTCGATTTGAGTGACCCACGAGTTATTGTTGGTCTCTTCATCGGAGGACTCCTCCCTTACTACTTCGCAGCTCTCTCTATGGAAGCTGTTGGTAAGGCTGCAGGAAAGGTCGTTGATGAAGTTCGTCGCCAATTCCGTGAGATTCCAGGCATCATGAAAGGTACTGCAAAGCCCGACTATGCTCGCTGTGTCGACATTGTGACCTCAGCCGCCATCAAAGAAATGATCATCCCCGCCCTTATTCCTGTTCTGACACCAATCATCATCGGTTTCGTTCTCGGTCCAGTCGCTCTTGGTGGACTCCTCGTTGGTTCCATCATTACAGGCCTCTTTGTAGCCATCTCTATGACATCAGGCGGCGGAGCATGGGATAATGCAAAGAAGTACATCGAGCAAGGTAATTTCGGAGGCAAAGGATCAGACGCTCACAAAGCAGCAGTTACTGGTGACACCGTTGGGGATCCATACAAGGACACTGCTGGTCCGGCCATTAACCCAATGATTAAGATTCTTAACATTGTAGCTCTTCTTATCGTCGCTTTCCTCGTATAACATATACACAATTACACAACAGAAAACCGTCCCGGTGTACATCGGGACGGTTTTTATTATGATATAATAGTTTTGCTATAGATCGTCTATGGCTTTTTAATTGTTTAACCAAATTACATATGAAAAATAAATACCTATTCGGTATATTCGCATGTGCCATTCTTGTTTCATTCCCTTCACTCAGCTTAGCAGATCATGGTGAATCAAACGATTCTGATTCTGATTCAGATGATTCAACATCGGTAGAAATAGAAATCGAAGACTCATCATCAAAGCCTCTTCGTGAAAACAGAGGACCATCTCAAACAGACATCAAAACCAGAATAAGAGAAAAACAAGAATTCCGCCAAGAAAACCGTGGTGATATTCGAACACTTGCTTCAACTACTCGCATGGAACGTAAGGAGATTCGCACAGAATCCCGCGGAGAGATTAGAGACATTCGCGAAGAAGGTAAAATGATGAGGAAAAATGCCTCATCAAGTATGGAACGTAAAGAGATCCGCAAAAATGTCCGTAAGGATGTATTTCAAGCTCAGCAAAAGCGCCTCGTCGCTCAATTAGAACTTGCACTTACCAACCTCAAACAGGTTCGTGCTCGTATCATTTCACGTATTGAAAAATCAGAAGCGACAAACCGCGATATGACTGAAGCAAGAAAATTAATTTTGATTGCCGATACAAAGATCAATCTTGCTGCACAGGAAATTGCCTCACTTGCCACATACACATCGCCAGTAACAGCCTCGAGCACCGCCACAACAACAGACTCATCAGAGATTGAGCTCAGCAAGCCGCGTGAATTCAGCAACGCTGCGATCAAAGCAGTAAAGGCTGCACACAAATCCCTTGTTGACGTAATCGTTGCAATCGCCCAAAATATGGGAGTAAAGGGTGAAGTTCAAGCAACCACTACAAGTGCCACTACCACTACTCAATAATTAGCACCTAATATAAAAACAAAGCCATGGATCAAAATAACCAGCCAATCGTAAATAGTACTCAACCAATGACTCCTCCCCCAGTCATGGAAACTCCTCACAAGAAATCAGGACCAATGATTGCTGGTCTCGCAATTATTCTTATTATCATTATTGGAGCTCTCTATATGTTTGCAGCT
>CALREM010000038.1 GCA_943355185.1 Candidatus Nomurabacteria bacterium
AAGGTATTATCGATATGTTAATAATTAAAAAATTTATGAGTATTCAAGAAAAAGTTTGGAAAACAGGAATGTGGGTCGGAGTTTTACTCGCAGTATTTTTGGCTGTGGTATCTATCAAGGAATTGAAGTCTATTGCCTATGTCGGCAAAGATACGCCAATCATGAATAGTATTTCCGTAAATGGAAAGGGCGAAGAAGTCAGTATTCCTGATGTGGCCACATTCTCATTTAGTGTTACAGAAACAGATAAGCAGGTTGCAGTCGCTCAAGAAGCCGCTACTAAGCGCATCAACGCTGCTCTTGTCGCAGTTCGTGCGGCTGGAGTTGCGGAGAAGGATATAAAGACTACTTCATACAGTATCAATCCTCATTATGAATATGAGCAGGGTATTTGTACGGCATTGCGTTGTGGACCAGGTAAGAATATCCTTACTGGTTACGATGTGAGTCAGGCGGTCGAGGTTAAGATCCGTGACCTGACCAAAGCAGGAGAGATATTCAGTACCATCGGAGGTCTCGGTGTTGATAATGTAAACAACCTCGCATTTTCAATCGATGATATTGAAGCAGTAAAAGCCAAGGCTCGTGCCAAGGCTATCGACAACGCTCAAGCAAAGGCCGATGAACTCTCGAAGCAACTCGGTGTTCGTTTGGTACGCATCATGAGTTTTTATGACTCAAGTGATGATATGAATCCGTATTACTACGCACGTGGTGGCGATATGGCCGTCTCTGCGGTAAAGAGTGAGGCAGCACCATCTCCAGAAATTCCAACAGGAGAACAGGAGATTGTTTCGAGGGTTACTGTTACGTACGAGATTCGTTAAAGAAGGAGAGGGATTAAAAATAAAGAACAAATACCGCGTGTAACATTCGCGGTATTTTTGTCTATGCAGAGGCCTGACCTCTGAGGTCAGGCCTCTGCACCTCGCTCCTCGCTGTCGCTGCTTGACTTCCGTCCTATAAGCGTGATATCTTGTACAGATCAATCCCCCCGAGGGGTTTTTTAATAAAAGACACATCTACGATGAAACTCACTGAATATATTAAGCAAACACAGGTTGAAATGAGTCACGTTGTGTGGCCAAACCGCAGTCAGACCGTACGATTTACCATCATGGTGATCGCTGTTTCATTGACTACTGCAGTTCTCTTAGGAGTCGCAGACTTCGTCTTCTCAAAATTGCTTACGTTACTCTTCTAATATTATGTCAAAACAACAGTCAACAGGGGAACGCAACTGGTACGCCATCCATACATACGCTGGCTATGAAAACGCCGTTGCCCGTAACCTCAAACAGCGCATCGAATCTCTCGGTATGGAAGATCGTATTTTCAATGTAATAGTGCCAACAGAAAAGACCATCAAGATCAAAGGTGGCAAGCGCGTCGAAGAAGAAGAAAAGATCTATCCAGGATATGTATTGGTAGAGATGATCGTCAACGACGATTCGTGGTACGTTGTGCGCAACACACCTCGTGTTACCGGTTTCGTGGGTGCTGGAGTCTCTCCAGTTCCGATCGATGCGAAGGATTTGGAATCTCTCTTTACGCGTATGTCAAAAGGTGATGTTCAACACACTATCGATCTTACTCCGGGCGACCTGGTGAAGGTCAGTGACGGCCCATTCAAAGACTTCGAAGGTAAGGTAAGTGAGATCGACACTCAGCGTGGCAAGGTAAAAGTACTTGTCTCAATGTTCGGTCGCGAAACTCCAGTCGAATTGGATTTCTTGCAAGTAAAGAAGGTTTAATGTAACATCTCAGAACTACTATGGCCAAGAAAATCATCAAAAAAGTAAAGGTTATCGCACCGGCAGGCAAAGCTACCCCAGCTCCTCCACTCGGTCCTACACTCGGTCAGGCCGGAGTTAACATTGGTGATTTCACCAAAAAGTTCAACGAAGCCACCAAAGACATGGCCGGTGACATGATCCCTGTGGTCATCACTGTCTACGATGATCGTTCTTACGACTTCGTTCTCAAGACTCCTCCTACTTCAAGTCTCATCCTCAAAGCTATCAAGAAAGACAAAGGTTCAGGCAAGCCAAACCTTACCAAGGTTGGAACACTCTCAAAGGCAGACCTCAAGGGTATCGCCGAACGAAAGATGCCAGATCTCAATGCAAACGATATCGATGCAGCAATGAAGATCGTTGCGGGTACCGCAAGACAGATGGGGGTAGATGTGAAGTAAATCTTTTAAGACAAACAAAAATACCGTCACGATACATTTCGAGACGGTATTTTTGTTTGTCTACTTCGACGTCCCTGAATGATCTACCGAATACTCCAAAAGTAGGGCGCCACTCTCGGTTTGTCCGCAAGCCACTAGTTTCAGGTGCGCCACCATTTCTTCATTAAATAGACGAATACCTTTTCCAAAGACAATAGGCTCTATCGTGAGATATAGAGTATCAACCAGCTTAGCCTTCATGAACATTGTGTAAATATGTGAGCCTCCACAGATCGCAACTTCTTTGAATCCACGAGCTTCGAGATCCCTGAGTAATTCTGCTGGATCTTTTTGTGTCATCTCTGCACCTTCGTAGTTCTTTGATTTTGAATAAACAATGTTTACTCGTTCCTTGAGAGCGCGGGGAAGAGTGGTGTAGGTAGTTGAACCCATGACTACAACTCCGGCACGTTTGGTAAGCTCAACAAACCGTCGCTTGTCTTCCTTGCCAGTCCAAAGAGCAGCGTGTTTTTCATCCCGAGCAATGTATCCATCGGCGGATACGGCGGCAATAATGAAGGTTTTCATAAGAGTATTGTAGCATTCTGATATACATTTTTACATTTGTCATGTTGCGTTTGAAACGTTCTGGATTATACTTTCCCTATGTCCACCAAAACCATCTCTAAAAAAAAGGTAGCCAAGCCTGTGGAAACAAATGGTAACGGGATTAAGATTACGGTAAAAAGCATCCTCTCTGCAGGATCAAACCTTGAACATCGCCTTGTTGATGATTATGAAGAGCTCGATAAGCTCGTCCGCACATTCAAACAGATGGGGTATCGAGTCGTTTTGACCCAAGGAGTCTACGATCTTATCCATGAAGGTCATGCTGCATATCTCGAGACAGCAAAGGCTCAAGGTGACGTTCTGATTGTGGGAGTTGATTCTGACGAGCTTACGCGCCAAAGAAAGGGTCCTGATCGTCCTATTGTCCCTCAAACGGAACGTTTAAAAATGTTGGTACATCTCCGTCATGTCGATATTGTGACCTTACGTCATTCTCACCATGGAATCGGGGATCTTATCAAACTCGTTAAACCCGACGTATTAGTTGTTTCAAAATCAACAACAGATTTTACTGCAGGAATGGCAAAAGAATACGTTGCAGTATGTGGAAAAGTTGTATCCTTGCCTCCACAAGCTACTACCACCACTTCAGCCCGCATTCGTAACCTGACTATCGAAGGTGCCGAAAAATTGGCTCAGGAAGTGTTCCAACTTACTCAGAAATTTTTAAATAAGATTCGTCAGAAATAATGTCATCATCACGCACAGCGATTATTGCATTTGTTCCAGTTTTGCATAAAGGATATATCGATTTTCTTTCTTCACACGCTGGTGACATTTGGATTTTTGGAAGGGAACTGATTAATCAGTTCGTACACCTTACTCGCGACTTGCGTGTTATAGAACCAGAAGATGTTGCCAAGGCTCTGCAAGTACTTTTTCCTTCTCGTACCGTTAATATCGCTACTCCTGCACTATTGAGTGAATGGAAATATGACCTTACGTATATGCCTGAAGATGAGGTGTGTAGTGATATTGCTGGTCAATATATACCGAAGAGTACAGTTGAATTTGTTCCTGTTTTTCTACGTTGGAATAAGGTCATCTCTTTTCAGGAACATGTGGTGGATCCAAAAAGAAAGATCACTATAGAGGAATTTCATCAAAAGGTAATGCAGGGTGCATTTAAAGAGGCAGAAAAGAGTAGTGATTGGTGGCGCCAGATTGGGGCAGTCGTTGTTAAAGAGGGTAAAGTTGTATTACAAAGTCACAATCATCATTTACCGACAGATTTTCATTTATCAGTAAATGGAGATCCTCGAAGTAATTTTGATGCCGGGCAACATCAAAATATCTTTACATCTATTCATGCTGAAGCTGAACTTATTGCGCGCGCTGCGAAAGAGGGAGTGTCTTTATCTGGAACAGCTTTGTATTCCACAACATTTCCATGTCCAAATTGCGCAAGGCTTATTGGTACGGCCGGAGTAAAAACTGTTTATTATTCAAAAGGATATTCACTTCTTGATGCCGAACAAATCCTCGCTCATTTTGGAGTAGAAATAGTGTTGGTACAGTAATTAGCCAATACGCATAGTTAATCCTTTTGCAGAATCGTACGAAGGGTCATCTGGATTAGATTGAACAATGTGAGCATGCAAATGGGAGACGGAAGCCCCGGTAAATTTTGTATCACCAAATCGTAAGATAAATGAACCTCCAGTAATAGAGCGTTTTTTATTTTGTTCCTGAATGAGAGCCATCAGCTCGGTCAATGCAGCACCAGTAATTTCGGATATATCAGTGATATGTTTTTTATGGATAAATAAA
>CALREM010000039.1 GCA_943355185.1 Candidatus Nomurabacteria bacterium
CAGTTATCAAGAGTATTCGTGAGCAACGCAATCAACCTATTTTCCTCAATGCAGATCACACGTACTCTTACGAACGTGTTGTCGAAGCTATCGATGCAGGTTTTGATGCGGTTATTTTCGATGGTGCAAAACTTTCCTTAGAAGAAAACATTGCCACAACCAAAAAGTGTGTGGACTATGCTCGTGCCTCTGGTCGAAATGTTCTAGTGGAGGCTGAATTGGGTTACATAGGCACATCTTCAAAAGTTCTCGATGCTATCCCTGAAGGTGCAGCAGTTGGAGAAGCAAATCTCACTACAGCGGCAGATGCTTTGAAGTTCGTTCAGGGGACAGGAGTAAACCTCTTTGCTCCAGCAGTGGGGAATATACACGGTGTTGTCCGTGGTGGGGATCCCGCACTCAATATCGGTCGCGTCAAAGAGATTGCCGATGCGGTTCATATTCCTTTGGTACTTCACGGAGCTTCGGGAAATTCAGATGCTGATATTAGAGAGACCATCAAAAATGGTGTCGCCATCGTACATGTAAACACCGAATTGCGCATGGCATATCGATCGGCGTTAGTTACGTCATTGTCAGATAGTCCAGACGAGGTATCTCCATACAAGTATCTTCGACCAGCCAAGCTCGCCATGCAAAAGGTAGTTGAGGATAAGTTGAGAGTATTTAACATGATGTAATGATATACTAATACTACTATGTCTGAAGGAATACAATTTGATGAGGACAAGTTTAATTACAGCGTAAAGCCGCAACCAAATTTTGTGGGCACAAACGGACAAAAGTACACATCTTCTTCAAATGTAACCGGATTTGCCGGTTGGCTCATCAAGAAGGGGTGGGTAAAGTCCGAAAGTGCAGCCCAAGTGGTTTTGTTTGCAGTGATGGGTATTAATATTATTATAACTATTGTCATAATAAAGTTTCTTTTATGAAAATACACAAGAGTCACACTAGTCCAAAATTACCATCATCAGTATATGCAGTGATGGTATCGTCCATCGTAGCAAATGCTTTTGTTACCTACTTTATTCTTGTTTATTTTCTATAATTATGAAGGATTTTCAGAAAGGTTTTACATTGATTGAGTTGATGGTAGTTATTTCTATAATAGGACTGTTGTCCAGTATAGTCTTGGCTAGTTTACAAACGGCACGAACAAAAGCTAGAAATAGTAGAATCGTACAGGAAGTGCAACAGTTGAGAAATCAGATTGAGTTGACGAGAAGTGGGGATACGTATCCTTCGTTGATGCGATCAAATTCTTCAGGCGTTGCTTCTGCCCGATTTGCTATGCATACCAGTTTCACTTCTTATCCTGGAATAACTGCTTTGGTTACAGATATTCTTAAGCAAAATAATTACGCCGCATACCCTGCTGGGTATGTAGCAAGTAGTATTGATAACCTAGGCTCACCAATCTGCGGAACTCGTTATAACTTGGTTGCTGATGCTAATAATGGCCTAAGTATATTCGTAGATACCCCTGTTATTGCAGGTGATTGTGGAGCAGCAACAAAATACGCTATATACGCTCTTATGGATCCTACGACTGCACCTGGTTCGGGATATTTCTGTATCGATTCCTTGGGAAGAACAACGCGTACCGCTACAGGCTATATTCCAATAAGTTCTGGAGGAACAAGTGTGACCTGTCAGTAAGATAGTGTTGAGCTGACCCTTCTTCTATGAAAAAATATACTCGTGGATTTACCCTTATAGAACTTCTCGTGGTTATTTCTATTATCGGAATGTTATCGAGTGTGATTTTGGTAGGATTACAGACAACCAGAGTAAAGGCTCGTAATAGTATAATCGTGCAGGAGGTTCAACAACTTCGAAATCAGATCGAGCTTGGAAAGAATGGGGATGTATATCCTCAGTTGATAGGGACAAATCCTTCTCCAAACGGCTCTTCTGATACTCGAGTAGCTCATCATTCTTTTGGTTCATTGTATCCAGGTGTGGTGCTTTTGATTACTGATATCTTGAAGCAAAATAGTTTTACCTATCCGAGTGGATACGCTGCTGCTTATAGCAATGGTGGTGGAGGGTGTTCAGGTAGATACTCTCTTGATACGAGTACTAACGGCATAGCTATATTCATTGATAACACTTCATGTAGCGCTGCAACCAAATATGCGATATATGCCGCCATGGGGCCAATTGTAGGAAGCTCAGGTTATTTCTGCATTGACTCAACAGGTAAAATAACAAATCCTTTAACTGGTTCCATTCCTCAAAATCCGACAGTCGCCGCGACGTGTCAGTAAAATAAAATCAATGGTATGTGTACCCGATGTCCTCGGGATTGCAAAAGTGGGTGGTCTCATACAATTTTTTGACTTAATTATCAATTCCTGTATACTAGTTCTCATGTTGTCATTAACTGTAGAAAAGCGAGATATCAATACATATGTCGGCCATATCCGAAAAAGCGGCAAGATGCCAGCTGTTTTCTATGGTCCTACCGAGGCTTCAACCTCCATTTCTATCCCTATGATAGAGTTCAAGAAAGTCTGGAAAAAGGCTGGTGAATCCTCAGTTATTATCCTCCGTGAAGCTTCAGGAACCGAGCACGAAGCCCTCATTCACGATATTGACATCCATCCTCTTACGGGCGAACCACGTCACGCAGACTTTTACGTCATTGAAAAGGGTAAAAAGGTAGAAGTTGCAGTTCCTCTTATATTTACAGGTGTTTCTCCTGCCGTAAAAGACAAGGCCGGCATCTTGGTCAAAGTGCACCGTGAACTCAAGATCGAAGCCGCTCCACGTGATCTTCCTCACGAACTAACCGTCGATATTTCGAAACTCGTCGAACTTTCAGACGTTATTCATGCAAAGGACATCCCATTACCAAAGGGTGTTGAGCTCAAGGTGAACCTCGACGAAGTCATCGCCTCTATCTCCGAATCCAAAGAAGAAGTCGAAGAAGCTCCTACTGCTATCGATATGTCTGCAATCGAAGTTGCAGCCAAAGGTAAAGAAGTTAAGGAAGGAGAAGAAGGTGCAGCTCCTGCTGCAGAAGAGAAGACTTCAGAAAAGAAAGATAAAAAATAAAAGACTCAGACTGATTCTCAAAAACGTTCCGATGTCCATCGGGACGTTTTTTGTTATACTAGGTACACATGAAAGTAATCGTTCGATATATAGCAATTACCGCTCTATTGCTCCTCAGCGCGCCTTTTTTCGTGTCTGCTCAAGAGCTCACTTCTTCACAAAAGGCGGCTCTGGAGCGTGAATTGGCCCAAGTAGAGGCAGAACAAAAGCTGGTAGAGATAGAATTGGCCAAAACAAAAGCCCAGAGTTCTTCACTCCAGCGTGATATCAGTTTACTTGATCAAAAGATCAAAGCCGCACAACTCAATATTCGTGCAAAAAATCTCAAGATAGAATCGTTAGGTAAGGATATTAAACAAAAAGAAACTCATATCACCAATCTTGAAAAACGTATTGAAAAAGGGAAGGAGACCCTTTCTGTAATTTTGAGAAAAACAAATGAGACAGGTTCACTGACATTACCGGAAATGCTTCTTGCACAGACAAATCTCACCAGTGCTCTGCAAGATATTGATGAATTCGAATCCATTCAGAGCGGTCTCAAAAATACCTTTGAGCAGATCCGTTCTGACAAAGTAGAAACTGCAGCGGAAAAGGATACACTTGATAAGCGTCGCACTATAGAAAAAGATGCCGCGTATGTCATCCAACAGGAGAAAAAGAACATCGAAGCTGATGACAGAGAAAAGAAACGATTGTTGTCCGTCAGTAAGAGCAGTGAACAATCATATCAGGCAGACCTAGCAGCAAAGCGTGCTCGTGCAGTACAGATTCGTGCCACTCTATTCCCATTGCGAGGTTCAGATCCTATTCCATTTGGAGATGCATATCGCTATGCAGTAGCCGCATCTCAAGCTACGGGGATCCGACCGGCCTTTGTATTGGCAGTCATTCAACAAGAATCAAACCTCGGTGCCAATGTGGGTACTTGTAACCGTAAAACAGATCCAGCTGACAAGCACTGGTCCAAGATTATGCCTGGTCCGACAGATCAAGCGGCAGGACTATCTCGTCGCGATGATCAAACAGTATTCAAGCGTATTGTTGATGCTTTAGGTGTCAGTCCAGAGGGTCTGCCTCTCTCGTGTCCGTGGGGAGCCGGATGGGGAGGTGCGATGGGTCCTGCGCAGTTTATTCCAACGACCTGGGCCCTCTTTGAAAAACGTATTTCAGCTGCCCTTGGTAACGTACATCCTGATCCGTGGAATCCGCAGCACGCATTCATCGCATCAGCGTTAT
>CALREM010000040.1 GCA_943355185.1 Candidatus Nomurabacteria bacterium
GAAAGAGATCGAGCATCTTTCTAAGGTATTCAACCCTTCTCATCCATTTTTGTTTATTCTCGGCGGTGCAAAGTTTGAGACCAAGTTGCTATTACTACAGAAATTCATGGATACGGCAGACTCGGTCTTTATCGGTGGAGCATTGGCGACTGACTTTTTCCGTACCAAAGGATACGAAGTTGGCACCTCACTTGTTTCAAAAGGAGATATTGATCTGAGTGTCTATGCAGCGAGTCCAAAACTCGTTCTTCCGATAGATATTGTAAATAAAAATGGTGAGGTCAAACCTGCCGACAGCTTGTCTCCTGATGATGTTATTCTCGATGCGGGACCACACACACTCGAAATCCTCAAAGAAAAGATTGCTGCTGCAAAGTTTATTTTATGGAATGGACCTCTTGGTTTATATGAAGATGGGTATCGTGCGCCAACATTGGATTTGGCTCGGATGATTGGTGAAGCAACATCTCATGGTACGGAGACAATTGTCGGAGGGGGGGACACTTTGGCAGCGATTGCCACACTCGGTATCGCCGATAAGTTTACATTTATTTCTACTGGCGGTGGTGCGATGTTGGATTTCCTCGCAAAGGGAACATTGCCAGCGGTTGAGGCGTTGGAAAAGTCGGGGGAGTAATAGCGGCGAGGCCTCCCTCGCCGGTCCCTGATTACAAACTTTCTACGATCTTCTTTTTGTTTGTCTCAAAATCGTGCGGGTCACCGGCTACTTGATCATTTGGAAATACCCAGATATGAGCATGAGATATTTCGTCACCCATGATTTTACTGAGGATCCAGTCTGTACCAAAAGCTCTTTGTTGAGCCTGAGCAATTTTTTGGACTACTTCGAAATAGCTGCCGATACTTGGTCCTGAGACCTTTCGTACAGGAACATCCCATACCCAGCGAAAGTGTTCTTTGGGAATAACTTGGGTGTGACCAGGGGATTGAGGGTGAATATCCAGAAAAGCTAGGAAGTGCTCGTCTTCGTAGACGATGTGCGCAGGAATTTCTTTGGCGATTATTTTGCAGAAAATGCAGGATGGCATGAGGGTATTTTAACATACCTAGGGTAGGCCTAGGATGCATACTGTATAATGCTACCCATGTCTTACTCTGTCCGACCACAATTAAGTGCGACTGAACGTGAAAAACTGAATATGTTTTCGGATTTTTCCGCACACCTCTTGTTTCATCGAGGTCTCACAAACAACCAAGACGCTCAGACTTTTATTCAACCAAACTATGAACGTGATGTTCACGACCCTCTCTTACTCAAGGATGCCGAAAAAGCCGCGCTGCGAATTATCAAAGCGATTGAAAAAAATGAAAAGATCGCGATTTATTCTGACTATGATGCTGATGGTATTCCTGGTGCCGTGATGTTTGCAGATTTTCTTCGCAGAATCAACGTCTCCAATTTTATAGTGTATATTCCTCATCGTCATGATGAAGGATTCGGTGTGCACGTGGCTGCAGTCGAAGAATTGGCGGCACAAGAAGTGAAAGTTATGATTACGATCGATTGTGGTATTACTGACGTGGCTGCAGTCACTCGTGCGGTTGAACAGGGGATCGACGTGATCATTACCGATCACCACGAACCTCCCGCAGTGTTGCCACCTGCATTTGCCATCATCGATCATAAACAAGCAGACTGTCTGTATCCTGATAAAAATTTATGTGGATCGGGAACGGCGTACAAACTGGTGCAGGCAATTTTGACAAAGAATCGATTTGGTCTGAAAGATGGTCATGAGAAATGGTTACTCGATATGGTCGGCATTGCTACATTGTCGGACATGGTTCCTTTGGTCGGAGAAAATCGCGCACTGGCTCACTATGGTCTGGCAGTGCTACGCAAAAGTCCGCGCAAAGGATTGATGCGTTTGTTGTATAAATTAAATATTCCTCAAAAACACCTGACTGAAGATGATATTGCTTTCATGATTACGCCGCGTATCAATGCTGCGTCACGCATGGGTGTGCCGATGGATGCGTTTCATTTACTTTCCACTGAAGATGAAAATGAAGCACGTGCGCATGCTGCTCATATCGAGGAGATCAATAATGAACGAAAGGGAATGGTGGCAGCGTTGGTGAAAGAAGTTCATAAGATTGTGCGTGAACGTCATGGCGAAGTGATGCCATCGGTTATTGTTTTGGGCAATCCGGTCTGGCGCCCATCTCTTCTTGGCTTGGCTGCCAATTCTTGCGCGGAAGAATTTGATCGCCCGGTTTTTCTCTGGGGTCGCGATGGCGACAATGCAATCAAGGGTTCATGTCGTTCTGAAGGGAGAACCAATGTGGTCAATATTATGCGCGCTGTGCCTGCCGGAGTTCTGACTCATTATGGTGGACATAAATATTCTGGTGGTTTTGCTGTGGCCAACGACGAAGTTCATTTCCTGGAAAAACATCTCAATGAAGCCTGTGTGAATTCTCAAACTACAGTGGCTGCAGGGGAAGAAGGAGAAGAGAAACAAATTGCCGATGCAGAACTCTTTTTGAATACGATCGATTGGCGTTTGCAGGAAGAAATCGCAAAGCTAGCTCCTTTTGGTACGGGGAATCCGAAACCGCTTTTTCTCTTGAGAAAAGTTACCCCTGTATCAGTGCGCCATTTTGGTAAAACAAAAAATCATATTGAATTGGTCTTTAAAAAAGAAAATGGTAAAACACTCTCCGCGATCGCGTTCTTTGGTGTCGCCGAAAAATGGGCAGAATCACTCGTTGAAAATGTTGCGATTGATTTGATCGCGTCTGTTGAGAAATCTTTTTTTGCAGGAAAGACAGAGTTGAGATTGAGGGTGGTTGACGTTATGCTACTATAAAAAACATGGAAACAATTATCTTTACTGACGGATCTTCACGAGGCAATCCTGGACCAGGTGGCTGGGGGACTGTCGTCATTCAAAATACCAACGGAACTATTCGTGAGCTCGGGGGAAGAGAAGATCGAACCACAAACAATAAGATGGAACTCAAAGCTGTAGCTGAAGGATTGGCGCAGGCAGGTTCTGATTCTTCTATTATTGTCTACACCGACTCTTCCTACGTCATCAAAGGAATCACTCAGTGGATCAAAGGTTGGAAACGAAATGGTTGGATGACTCAAGCCAAAGGAGATGTGGCAAATAAAGATCTCTGGATTGAGCTCGACGATGTTACTCAAGGAAAACAAATTACGTGGAAATATGTTGGTGGACATATCGGCATCAAAGGGAATGAACGCTGTGACGAGATCGCCACTGCGTATGCCGATGATGCACATATCGATCTCTACTCTGGCCCACTCTCAAGTTATCCCATTGCTAACATTACTGATGTTTCACACGATGCAGACAAACTTGCCGTCAAAAAATCTGGCTCATCTCGTTCGTCCGCCAAAGCATATTCATATGTCAGTTTGGTCAATGGAAAAATAGAGACACATTCCAATTGGGCGGATTGTGAAAAGAGGGTAAAGGGAGTAAAAGCTCGATTCAAAAAAGCATTGAATAAAGAAGAAGAACAAAGTTTGGTCCGTGAGTTTAGCGCGTAGTCTTCTGGCGAGGCCTACCCTCGCACACATTCATCATTTCTTGAGACTTTCTTCAGCGATCCTTCATTCTCTTTGTATACACTCTTGGTATGCAGAGAAAGGTTTTTATATTCTGGAGCATTCTGGTTGCGGTAGCGGCGACGCGAGTTTTATTGTCATTCAATACTGTTTCGCCTGATATTGGTCCATGCCAAAAACAAGTAGTATTAGGAACCGGCACTATTTTTGTGGAGCCAGAGCATAGAGAGGGCGGGCAAATTTTAGTGACTCGAGTACATGAATTATTTGTAACAAAACAATCGAGCACAACAGCCGCAACGTCTAGTGCGTCCTGTGCTGTAGATATATTGATCCGTATCAAAGCTCCGCTGTACCCAAAGTTTGTGTATGGAGATGAAGTCATATTTCAAGGCAAACTTTCTCAGCCATTTAATTTTCGCAGCGATGAAGGACGTGAATTTGATTACAAAGGATACTTAGCAATAGATAATATTTTTTATGAAATAAAAAGGGGCACAGTCGAATTTGTCCGATCAGGTCAGGCCAGTATTTCCGCCGTACTCTATTCTTTCAAAAGAGCATTTGTAGGAAATCTCGAACGAGCATTAGGCGAACCACACGCAGCTTTGGCTTCGGGATTATTGGTTGGAGAAAAAAGTGCACT
>CALREM010000041.1 GCA_943355185.1 Candidatus Nomurabacteria bacterium
AACTTCTTCTGCACTCGCAGTAACCCCATTCTTTCCATAATGGACAATGCCTGTATACCGTTCATCCAAAGGAACTCCGTATTGATTCAGAAGCCGATTCTTAAACACGGTATAATCTTCAACATTGTCCCCTGGAACAACCTCACGAATCATTCTTTGTGACGTAAGACGGAAATCAGGAACGCCATTTGCGTTCACGACCTCAGCTTGCATCTCAAACACATTAAAAGGTATGTGCTCACCCGAGGCAGCTCGTAACCGTAGATCTTCAGGCATACGGCATGAACCAAAAGAACCGAAAGTGGCCGATGCTGCATAACTATCCCCATCGACACTGCCAACTGAGTGGAACTGATCCTTCTTTTTTTCTTCCGGATCTACCGGCAACTTCCTTTCACAGAAGTCGATAATCTTGAGCACTACCCACACTCCACCAATAAGAATAGCCCCGCCAACCACGTAACCAACAACCGCTTCTGGTGGTTGAAAATCTGAAGTAAGCGGTATCATTACGTGAGTCGGGTAGAATTCAAGTGCATTTTCACCAATTATCTGAGACTCAACGACTTGAGTGTAACTTGCGCTGACGTTGCTTTGGCACAGAAGTGCAGCAACGAGTGCAGAGATGATCCCTGATTTCCGCATTTTTCGAATATCGATATCACCCACTATCATGGCAACTAATATCCATAGGATAATCGCCACTACCGGAAAAAACGGTAATATCTGAAAAATCCCATCATTGGGAGTCGCGTTTGCCAACCAAAATCCCAATCCAACGGCGAGAATGTAGAGAAACGTGTACTTGTACGGATGGACCTTAAACAACAACGAGGTCTCCCGAGAGACTTCTTTTAAGTAGTCTTTCATTTTGTGTCCTTTGTGTTTGTGTTGACGCTACCACAATAGTAGCGTTTCCATTCCTGGAATTATGAGACGTTCCACTTTCCTTTTTCAAGGAGCAATAGAGTGTGAGTGGTAACGTAAATCTGATCCATATTCTATAGACTTAAATAGAAAATGTCAATGGGATAGCGGAGACGGAGGGATTCGAACCCTCGAGGCCTTTTAAAGGGCCTGCCTCTTTAGCAAAGAGGTATGTTAGACCACTCCACCACGTCTCCAATGATAGGTAACCGAACGGTGCAATTCTGGCATAGAAACAGCCTTTTATCAAAGAAAATCGCGTGTGATACAATCGCACCATGTCCCCTTCTATTTCCCACTTCAAGAAAATCATCTGGACATACTATCGAAAGAATCGTCGTGACATGCCGTGGAGAAATAAGACAACTTCGTACTATGTTGTTCTTTCAGAGATTATGCTCCAGCAAACTCAGGTCGCGCGCGTCGTCGAAAAGTTCACTTCTTTCATCAAACACTTCCCTACTTGGCAGGCACTGACTCGAGCTTCTACCAAAGACATCTTACAAGAATGGTCAGGGCTCGGCTACAATCGTCGCGCACTATATCTCAAACAAATTGCTAAAGAGATTACTGATCGAGGAAAGAAGAAGGGTGTACTCCCTTCAACGTACGAAGAACTCTGTGAACTTCCTGGTATTGGTCCCAACACCGCTGGTTCTATACTCGCTTTTGCATTCAATATTCCGCACGCTTTTATAGAAACAAATATCCGCTCCGTTTTTATTCATTTCTTTTTCAAAGACACATCAGAAAAAATCCACGATCAAGATATTCTTACCTTAGTGGAAAAAACACTTGATACTGATAATCCGCGCGAATGGTATTACGCATTGATGGATTATGGTGCATATCTCAAAAACACTCAGGCAAATCCTTCTCGAAAAAGTGCACACCATGTACGACAAACTCCCTTCAAAGGATCCAATCGTGAATTACGTTCACATATTCTGAAATATATTTTGAAAAAACCAACCAATACTCAACAAGTGGTCAAATCATTCCCTAGAGCTCCCGCCGAACACATTACAAAGAATCTCAATGCTCTCGAAAAAGAAGGTTTTATTATGTATAAAGAAAAAACAGGTCTCTACCATATTGCATAAGGGGAAACAGGTGAGCTAGACTAAGAAGAAGAGCTTATTATTTCTATTACATTAATCCTTATACTATGAACAAAAACGGCTACGTACTACTCGGCATTATTATTGTCATTATTATCGGTATTATCTATTTCACTATGGATACTCCGACGACTCCGACACCAGTAGCGCCAAACCCTATTATTCAAACTGAACCAGTTTCAACCAGTACTCCAGTTGTAACTGCAACTTCAACCGCTACATCGACCCCGACATCGATCGCTTCAACAACAAAGACACACACCATCACTTATACAGAAACAGGATTCTCTCCTGCAGATCTCACTATCAAGACAGGTGAGACCATTGTCTTCAAAAACAATTCTGCTCGCGCTTTCTGGCCCGCATCGAACGATCACCCAAGTCACACTATCTATCCTGAATTTGATCCAAAGAAAACTATTGCCGCAGGCGAATCATGGAGCTTTACTTTCACCAAAGTTGGCAGTTGGAAATATCACGATCATCGCGCAGCCAATCTTGGTGGTACTATCACAGTTAAATAACCTCATATGAATTCCCGAACCGCCAACATCCTCTTACGTGTCGGTATCGCCTTCGCATTTATTTATGCAGGTATTTCTGGCTTAATCAGTCCAGATAGCTGGATCGGTTACTTCCCTCCATTCTTGCAAGATACACTTCCTGATCACGGCATCCTGCTCGTCTGGGGAATGGTAGAAATTATCCTCGGTACTTGGATTCTTTCTGGATGGAAAATCTTCTGGTCGGCACTACTTGGCGGACTCTCTATGATTGGAGTAATTATATTCAACTTTTCGTTGATGGATATCTTGTTCCGAGATATCACGATCATGTTAGCTGCGCTTTCTTTGGCAGCATCAGCATATCCACACAAGAACGTAGAAACAAGGTAACGTCAATATAATCTCCCTCCCTATAATCCCGTACAATGAAGGCATGTCCCTTACTCTCACAACCTTAGTTACCGATCAATTTCGTCTCACACCTCCACAACGAGACGCACTCAAGCGTCTCAGTATCAAAACTATAGAGGATTTGCTCTATCACTTCCCCAGTCGCTATGGTGATACAGCCGAAGCACGCTCAATCGACTCTCTGCAGAAAGGTGACACTACCGTTATTTTTGGAAAAATTAGTGGCCTCAAAACCAGCAAAGGCTTCCATTCCAAAATCGCCATGGCCGAAGGATATGTCGAAGATGAAACCGGCCGCATCCAATGTGTCTGGTTCAACCAACCCTATGTCGCCAAGATGTTCTCCGACGGCATGCTCGTCCGCATCGAAGGAAAAGTCTCCGCTCGACAGAAAAAATCAGCTGTATCGGATTCTCCGAGGTCGGACCTTAGCACACCACCACTCCAAGGTCCGACCTCGGAGAATCCGGCCCGTCTCTATTTTTCAAATCCCAAAATAGAAACCGTCAACAAACTCCCTATCGGTGTTGGCGATTCTCTTTTTGGGTCCGAAGGAGAAGAACATACTCTCTATCCCGTATATCCCGAATCACGCGGTATCAGTTCTGCCTGGATATATCACACTATTCAAAAATTATTTAAACAAGGAATGCTCGATGAATTAGTTGAACCAATTCCTGAAGACATTCTGACAAAATATCATTTACCCGGACTCAAGACCGCACTCATCTGGATCCATACACCCAAGAAACGAGAAGATGCACTCTCTGCTCGCAAACGTTTTTCATTTGAGGAAATTTTTACCATCCAACTCGGCAAGCAACAGGCACGACGCGAGTACGAAAAATATCCCACATTCAAAATAGAAACCAGTGACGCTCATGTTCAGGAATTTATCCGCCGCTTTCCTTTCAAAGCTACTTCCGCACAGATCCGTGCCGTTGAAACAATTCTCGGAGACATGCGCGGCAATCGCGCTATGTCACGCCTCCTCGAAGGAGATGTCGGTTCCGGCAAGACAGCTGTAGCTGCAGCTACTGCATATTCTGTCATGACTACTCGACCGAACATCGTCGATGCCGAAGGTAAACCAGTACCTGGTTCCGATGGTCACCGTATCGGCAATCTGCAAATCGCCTACATGTGTCCAACCGAAATACTTGCCATTCAACACTTCGAATCATTCATCC
>CALREM010000042.1 GCA_943355185.1 Candidatus Nomurabacteria bacterium
CGAAGTTCCGTATCCTGAAATCTCGTTAGGAGATAGATATACGACTGCACAGTACTCACACATTTTCCGGGTTCTCTATAACGGCACCTATTTATCAAGAGAATATTCTGAAAAAGCACTCGAACTTTTGAGTCAGACAAAATTCACGGAAGGGATCGTTGCGGGTGTTCCTGTGGAAACATTGGTATCACATAAGTTTGGAGTAAAAACTATTTTATCTGATGAATCAACAAAAGATTCTCGGATACTTTCATATCGTGAGCTTCATGATTGTGGTATCGTCTATCATCCGGAAAATCCCTATTTCATCTGCATCATGACGAAAGGGGATGATTTTGATCAACTGCAATCGGTAATTAAAGGTGTGTCCGAATTGATTTGGAACTATGTCAGTGAGGTTCAAGGAAAGACTGAATAATACTATCCTCAACTATGGGTCAATGAAAAAAAGATGAGTGCTTAAAAGATATGTTTGTTATAATAAAAAAATGGATACTGTCTATTCAAGAGGTTACGTCGGCATACTCATACTCTTTATCGGTGTTGCTGTTCTTATTTTTCTCGCAGCTCAACAATATCAGAAAATTGCTCTGCGACAGCAGCAAATCCTGAGACAAGAAAATAATTCCTCTGGTAAAGATGTGGATTCAACCCCAATATATCCTATCGACAGGGCGCTCGATGTTAAGGCAAATCTTGAAGCTCGTGACCGGGCTATCTTGAATCAATAATCTCGACTATCCTTACCATATGCGTGAAAAGATACGAAGCATACATACGTGGTTACAGGTACATGAACGACATCTTTCTTCGCTCGCCCTTCTTGGCGGATTCATTCTCGACGCATTTACTCTCAGGCGCGTAGATTTGCCGTTTGAAAATATTCTCATTATCAGTTACTTCTTGCTACTAATGGTGGGAATCGTGATTTTACATGTCGCCGACGCAAAAAAATATAAAGGTCCCTTGGCGGCACAGATTCCACATGTGATCCCTTTGGCGATTCAGTTCGCTTTTGGAGGTTTGTTTAGTGGCTTCACCATATTTTATTTTCGCAGCGGTTCGATCGTGGCCAGTTGGCCATTCATCTTTATCCTCGTAGCTTTATTATTGGGAAATGAATTGCTCCGTCGTCATTATGCGCGAATGGTTTTCCAAATCAGCACCTTCTTTACAGCGCTTTTCTTCTTCACTATATTCTTTATTCCTGTCCTGATTTCACGGATGGACTCACTGGTCTTCGTGTTGAGTGGTCTGATTGCTCTCGTTCTGACGATGATCTTTATCGGAATATTGTATTACTTTGTTCCTGATCAGGTGATGAAAAGTCGCAAGCCGCTGACGTATTCAATTATTTCAATTTTCGTCTGCGTGAATGTTCTTTATTTCTTAAATGTGATTCCACCTATCCCGCTTTCACTTAAAAATGTAGGTGTATATCATAGTGTCGCAAAACAGGGAGATACATATGTTGTTCTCGAAGAAGAGCATTCACAATTTGATTGGTTGGAATTTTTCCGTGATGTCCACGTGGTCAAGGGTGATTTGGTGTACGTATATAGTGCAGTTTTTGCACCAACCGATATCAGTACCGAAATCGTGCATCATTGGCGTTATTTCGATAAGAGTATTGATCGGTGGGTTTCGGTTAATAAAATTCCATACACTATCTTCGGGGGAAGTGACAGGGGGCATCGAGGATATTCGTGGAAGACAAATCTAGCTCCAGGGGATTGGTCAGTTGATGTGGAGACAACACGGGGACAA
This sequence comes from Candidatus Nomurabacteria bacterium, assembly GCA_943355185.1. Lineage (GTDB taxonomy): Bacteria > Patescibacteriota > Minisyncoccia > Phycocordibacterales > PALSA-1337 > C7867-002. The sequence continues at coordinate 1,768 of CALREM010000042.1, forward strand.
GTAGTGGGTCGTATCTTATTTGAAGTTATATACACTGACGAAACTCCAAAACTTATAGAGAAAATATTGTAAGGCTGATTATAGTGAAGTGCGATATACTATATGTCATACATGAGACGAATCAATGCTCGACGTGAACTTATTAAAGATGCGCTCCTTATATTGATTGGTGTAGCGTTGGCGTTGTTCATGAGCACGTCAGGTGTTTTGGATCAACTCATAGGTCTTATTGGTAATACGGCAGTGGCCAGTTTTGCCGCGGGAATATTTTTTACTTCGGTCTTTACGCTTGGACCAGCTTCGGTGGCATTGGCGCACATTTCGGAACAGGGTCAATTTTTTGATGTTGCCGTGTGGGGAGCATTGGGTGCAGTGTGTGGGGATTTGATTCTCTTCTTTTTTATACGGGATCATTTTGCAGAGCATTTGACGAAGTCGCTCAAACCATCGAGTGTACGGAGTTTCTTGGCATCATTTCATCTCGGTTTCATGAAATGGCTCTCACCGATTATAGGCGCACTGATAATTGCGTCTCCTTTGCCTGATGAGTTCGGTATCGCACTTCTCGGGCTTTCCAAAGTTCGTGTGGCTGTTTTGATACCCATATCGTTTGTGATGAATATGTTGGGTATATATGGTCTGATTTGGTTTACTCATATTATTTAGCTTGCTTCTTGAAGAGCTTCCGATATAATCAGAAACACTATGAATATCAAAAGAATACTTTTTTGGGCGATCTTTATTATCATATTAGTCCTGATTATATGGGGTTTGATTGTGGCTATGAATAAAAATCCTGCTGACGGTGGTAGTGCAAAAGGCACACCGATGCCGATTGTTGCGACCGAGCATGTTCGTGGTCCAGAAAATGCCCCTGTGACGATCATCGAGTACGCCGATTATCAGTGTCCTGCATGTGCTGCGTATTATCCTACGGTCGAACGTTTGGTGTCAGAGGCATCTACGACAGTTCGTTTTGTTGCAAGGCATTTTCCTTTGGCACAACATCGCAATGCGGTGGGTGCGGCTCAAGCAGCCGAAGCTGCAGGGAAGCAAGGTAAGTATTGGGACATGGCCGGACTATTGTATGATAACCAAACAGCATGGGAAAAATTGACTGTTGCTCAGGCGACAGATGTATTCAAGGGTTACGCAGAAAGACTCAAGCTCGATATGGTGGCGTACGATGCTGACGTTAAGAGTCCTGACATCAAAGCAAAGATCGAAGCTGATCGTGCTGACGGTATCAAAATAGGTGTCAATTCAACACCGTCATTCTTTATAAATGGTAAATCAATCATTAATCCCGCAGGCTATGAAGCATTTAAAAAACTTGTTGACGAGGCCGCTCTCGGCGATTCCAAATAAGATCATTATCGTGGTACTGGCTGTTGCAGTACTCGGTTTTGCTGATGCTGCATACCTGACCATCGAACATTATTCAGGCGAGATTCCTCCATGTTCGATCGTAGAGGGTTGCGAACAGGTGTTAACGAGTGAGTACGCAACGGTTGTGGGCATTCCAGTTGCACTTGGTGGAGCAATCTTCTATCTCGTGGTCATGATCGGGTTGTTCGCATACCTCGAAGGGAAGAATGAAAAGCTTTTACGCTTTGCTTTGATTCTGACTGCTCTTGGATTTCTCTCTACGCTGTACTTCCTGTTTCTTCAGGCATTTGTTTTGAAAGCCTTCTGTCTCTACTGTCTTGGTTCGGCAGCATCATCGACACTCTTATTTGCGCTGGCTATTTATATCTTTTCAACGTACTCTAGAACTCAAGAGATCTAGTCATCATGAAAAATTCACACATTCTAACGGTCTCCTCGGAACCTCAGTATGAATTGCTGGATTCGGGAGAAGGTGAAAAGCTTGAGCGTTTGGGTACGCATGTATTGTCGCGTCCCGATCCACAGGCACTGTGGCCAAAATTGTTACCTGAAGCAGAATGGAAAAAAGCCGAAGCCTATTTCACCCGTAATGACAGTGGAGCCGAGTGGACGTACGTCCAAGGTCGGACCTTGGAAAAATGGTCGATCGATTTCGGCGGATTAAAGATGTGGATCAAACCAACCGCATTCAAACACACGGGACTTTTTCCTGAACAAGCATCTAACTGGAAGTGGATGGGGGAGAAGATACGAAATCGTTTTGCTGCAGCGCCCGAAACTGAGATCGAAGTTTTGAACTTGTTTGGATATACAGGCGGAGCGAGTTTGGCATGTGCGCAAGTTGGTGCAAAAGTAGTTCATATCGATGGTTCCAAAGCGGCAGTTACGTGGGCACGTGAGAATGCGGAACTCTCGGGGTTGGGTGATAAACCAATTCGTTGGATCGTCGAAGATGCGCGTGCATTTGTTGAACGAGAAATTCGCCGTGGTCGTACCT
>CALREM010000043.1 GCA_943355185.1 Candidatus Nomurabacteria bacterium
CGAATCACGCCAACAATCTTATTGAGCGTACGCAAACCGAGAGGCAAAAAAGAATAGACACCAGCCATATCTTTTGAGATATATCCTGCACGAATCAGGAGATCAGCATTTTTTGATACTTCATCCTTTGGCGCTTCACGACGAGTGCGGGTAAAGAGGTGTGATTGTTTCATGAAGAGAATAATACAGGAAAAAGTATGGCGAGGGTAGACCTTGCACAAGATTTACCAAAACAGCTTAACGATATCTTTGTAGGTAACCACCACCATCAAAATCATCAATAATGAAAAACCAACCATATTCACCGCATTAGCAAATGTCACCGGAATACGACGACGGATGAATGATTCAATAATCACAAAGAGGAGACGTCCACCATCGAGCGCCGGAAAAGGAATCAGGTTGATGACCCCTAAGTTAATAGAGATCAGTGCGGTAATCATCAAAAGATAGGTGAAGCCCAGTCCTGCAGCATCACCGACAATTTCAGCAATACCAATCGGACCAGTTACTGAAGTAAAGTCAGCAGCACCTTTGAAGATACCTCCAAAGAAATCCCACAACCCAAGCACGGTCAACTTCATCATGCCGAATGTATATGCAAACCCTTCAATGACGGCGGTACCAATCGGCAAACGCAATGTACCAACCGTATCCATGGAAATCCCGATCGCATATTTATCAGCCACAATACCTGTTACCGGAGTCACCGTAGAAGTCTGACTCATCTCATCACGAGTATATGCAATGGAAATAGGCTTCCCTTCACTTTGATTAATCATATTCTGAACATACTCAATTGATTCTGATGTTGTAAGTACATCTCCTGTCTTGAGACCTGCGGTTTCTGCAGGAGAACCGGGAGAGACATAGGTCACCATGATGCGCGGATTCTCAAAACGGTCAGCATACTTTTCAAAACCAGACGTAGTCGCGGTTACTCCAACACTAAATACAATCACATAGAGTAAGGCTGCAAATATAAAATTGAAGAATACACCGGCTACCAAAACAAGAGCTTGCTGCCAACGAGGTTTATTTACAAAACTACGATGAGAATGAGGACCATTCAATGATTCTTCATCTGGATTTTCTCCAAAGATTTTTACGTAGCCACCAAATGGAATCGCGTTGAGAGCATATTCCGTCTCTTTCCTTCTCCAAGAAATCAAACGTGGACCAAACCCAAGCGCAAAGGCGTCAACACGAATACCGCACGCACGAGCAGCCAAAAAATGTCCGAGTTCATGGACAAAAATCAAAATTGCAAGAACTATGAGAAATATAATAGCTGTCATTGTTTACTACGTCCCTGCCCTACTGCCCCAAAATCTCCTTCTCTTTCTTTGCATAGGAAGCCTCGAGCTTTTTATTGGCCTCATCTACAATTTTTTGAACCTCGTTTTTCAGACGAAAAATCTCATCCTTGCCCATACCACCTTCTTTTTCTTTATTCTGAAGGTCCTTGATGATTGCGTCACGATGCTGACGTATCTGCTTGCGTGCATCCTCGAGCTTATCTTTTGCCATCTTGGCAATCTCTGCACGACGTTCGGCGGTTAGATCCGGGAAACTGATGCGCAAGCCTTGATCATCGACAGCTACGGATAGTCCAAGGTTTGCAGCGGTAATAGCCTTCTCGACTTCTTTTGTTTGACTCTTGTCCCATGGAGACACACGGAGACTGCGCGCACCTTCGATCATGACACTAGCGACCTCCTTGAGAGCCAAGGGTGCGCCGTAGACCTCTACCAGGACACTATCGAGTACTGCAGGGCTTGCCTGTCCCGTTCGAATAGACGCGGCTTCTTTCTTGAACCACTCTTCTGTAGATATAAGTTCTTTTTTAAATGGTGAAAAATCGTATGCCATATGTATGTATGCTATCACAAGTCCGGATTTTACACACTCAAGGCCACCGATTCCAAGAGCATTTTCAACGACGGAGCTCGGTCACTACTGTATTTCTTAGCCATATCGAGCGTTCGTAGAGCCCCCTGAGCCTTTCCTACTCCTTGTTTAGCATACAGAACGGCTTCTATTTCATTGAGAAAATGAATAGCGTCTTGTTTGGTTTTCTTTTCTTTGGAAATATCATCAAGCAACCCTTTTATCATATCGAGACGTTTGGCGACAGATAATTTCAGGAATTTTTCTCCCTCACCGGTATTTTCTTTCTCCGAGGAAGTTTCGATCGGAATCATGCGCGACTTTACGGTTGGCAATAACAGGTGGGCAGAAGGGATAATTAAAAAGAAGTACGCATACTCAGCAGGTTCTTCGAGTAGTTTCAAAAGTGCATTCTGTGCTTCGATGGTAATACCATCCATGGAAATAATAAAAATCTTTTTTCCTGAAATGTGAACCGGGCGTACGCCATGCATTTCTCGCAACTGACGTGAATCATCGATGGTGAATGTCTCGTAGATAGCATCGAAGAAATCTGGATTACCTCGTGAGGTAATTTCGTGCACATCCTCGAGTATGGTTTTTAATTCTGCGCGCAGCGCGTCTGATCCGACGAGGTAGTGGGAATGGTAGGAGAGGTGTGGGAGAGAGAAAGAGGTCATTATCTCTTCGAAATTATTGTCTTCTTATACACATCCAAATGTTCCAGCGCTATACCAGTCCCCTTTACGACACACAACAACGGTTCTTCAGCCAATTGCGCTTTTACACCGGTACGACGGAAAATAAGTTCGGGTAAATTGCGGAGCAAAGAAGAACCGCCAGTCATGGTAATTCCTCGATCGATAATATCTGCAGCCAATTCGGGAGGAGTTTCTTGGAGTACATCTTTGATCGACTTGATCATGTCGCGCAATGGAGTGGCCAAAGCTTTTACAATTTCATTTGTTTTAATTTCGGTTGAACGAGGCATTCCTGAAATGAAATCACGACCCTTCACAATCATAGCCAATTCTTGATCAAGTGGAATTGCCGAACCAATCGTAATTTTAATTAACTCTGCCATATGATCTCCAATGGCCAAATTAAATGTTTTCTTAACATAATCAGCGATCGCTGCGTCCATCTTGTCTCCAGCAACTTTTACCGAAGTCGAAGCCACAATACCGCCAAGTGAAATAACTGCCACGTCGGTTGTGCCTCCACCAATATCAGTGATCATGTGTCCACGTGGCTCATGAATCGGAATTCCTGCACCAATAGCTGCCAAGATTGGCTCCTTCACCACAAATGCACTACGAGCACCAGCACGCAATGCCGCTTCGACAACTGCGCGACGTTCGGTCGAAGTAATTCCGGCGGGTACAGATACCATGACTTCAGGTTTGAAAAGTGTGAATCGACCAAGAGCTTTGTCGATGAAGTAACGGAGCATTGCTTCGGTAACGCGATAATCGGCGATGACTCCGTCTTTGATCGGACGATACGCGACGATTGTGTCAGGAGTACGACCAACCATTTCTTTGGCATCATTGCCGACTGCTAATACTTTTCGATCAACCTCAGAGACAGCCACGACCGATGGTTCATTGAGAATAATTCCTCTTCCCGGCGAAAAAACAAGCGTATTTGCCGTTCCCAGATCAATACCCAGTTTAGGAGAAAAGAAACTCATATGCAGAGCGACTATATCACAAAATACGGGAAAAAAGCATCTTTAAAAATGATTTCTTATGCGTTTCTTGAGACTTCCTTCATCAGGATTTTATTTCGACCTGATAAGGTACATGTGCGGAAGATTAATTTCTTCCAGCGTGGGCCTAGGTGAGGTACCAGCTCCCTCTTGTCAGTCGGAGTGTGCGAGTTCGACTCTCGCTAGGTCCACAAATAAAGAAAAGCACCTTGACTTTTGAGGCAAAAAAGAATAGTATTATCTTATCTGACAAGGGGGAGGTTTGAACAACACATTCTAGACACAATCCCGCTTCGGCGGGTTTTGTGTTTTATACGTTCTAATTACTAAACAGTAATTCTCTTCACCTCAGCCCCCAGACTCGTCAATTGCTCTTCCAATCGTTCATAACCTCGATCAATCAAATGCACATTATGTACGGTGAATGTTCCAGTACCCACGAGTGCTGCCAAGACGATCGCAAATCCTGCACGGATATCATGTGCGCGTAATTCATCAGTCT
>CALREM010000044.1 GCA_943355185.1 Candidatus Nomurabacteria bacterium
AATATCTTGAGTGCACCACGAAAATCCAATCCTTCGAATTGTTCGACAAAAGAGAAAATGTCGCCTTTTACTCCGCATCCAAAACAATAGTATCCGCCACGGTCTGGTGAAACAAAAAAGGAGGCTGATTTCTCATTATGAAACGGACACTTGGCCTTGAATGACTTACCGGCTTTCTCAAGCTTTATATATGACGCAAGTAAATCTTCGATAGGTATGCGCTTCTTGATTTCTTCGACCGTATTACGATTCATGAGGGAAGTATAGCACTCTGGTACGGTGGCAGAAGATTGACAGACAAGGTTTTTTTGCTATCATTATGGTACCGATCTGCTCTTGTAACAAACGAACTTGTTCTTGAGCTCGGATTCTAGAAAAAGTATGGTGCTTAAATTCTAGAGTTGACACTGCATTTTTGCTTTAACCCTACGCACCACACTGTTCCTGTTAAGTTCGAATCAGCAGGAGCTCAGGGGATGACGCTCGCGGGATGTATCCGCAAGGATATGGATCTCTCTCGGCATTATTGCTGTGAGCGAGCACAAAAAATCCTCTCTGATAGAGGATTTTTTGTTAGTCCATTATACTGAAAAAGTGTTTTTGACCATCATTAATTTGACGGACCACTACTTTTAATTTTTTATGACCTTTTTTCTCTAAACATAGCGTCCAGAATCTCCCCCTTATTCCATTCTGAGTATTTTCTCGAAAGGCACCAATGTATCCATATTGAATAATTTCACGAGCGTCTCTGAGTAATTTAAAACGTCTAATCCTGTCGTGAGTTGATCGGGTATGAAATGACTTTTGAAATATATGTCTCCATCCAAACCTATTAAAAATTATCTCTTCATTAAGAGCAGAGCTCGTGACTTCTCCGATACTAAAATACAATTTTTTAGCTTCTTTATATAATTCTGAATACGTTTTCTGAACCATCCCCCCACCCTATCAGAACAAGATAAATTCCTGATGAAGAATGTCTCAAGAAACCCCTCATATACAGAAAAACCCAGACCGTAAGCCTGGGTTTTTCTTGATTCCTCTCCGCCAGCTGGCGGATTGAATCCTGTCTCTCCTTCTATTCCTCCATTACATCATCCTTAGCAGCAATGGCATCAACCATAGCTTTCTTTGGAGACCCTGGGAAACCTGAACCTGCTGGAACGAGGCGACCGATGATAACGTTTTCCATAAGACCACTGAGATCGTCTTGAGCACCACGAACAGCGTTCGCAATAAGTACTCGAGTTGTGTGTTGGAACGAAGCCGCGGAGAGGAAACTCTTACGTGACAATGATGTTTCTGTAATACCCATCACGAGCTTCTTAGCTTCGGCTGGAGTACCACCTTCATCCTTTACTGCTTTGTTTTCTTCAAAAAGATAGATATCATCAACAATCATTCCTTCTGTAAGTTCAGTATCCCCTGCGCTAACGACGCGGCGGCGTGAGAACATTTGCTTTACGATAAGCTCAATGTGCTTACGAGAAACTGTTTCTCCTTGGAGTTCGTAAATCTTACCAACTTCAGAAATAACGTATTCCTTTGCACGCTCTTCACCTCCGAATTCATACACTTCATCGATATCAGCAGAACCGTCGGTGATCAAGTGACCCTTGATAACACGCTCTCCGACAGATACGAGAGTCGTACGGCGGTATGGAAAAACGTATTCGACTTCAGCAAGTTTCTTTGTGCCTGTCGCTTCTTCCATATCAGGAAGGACGCGGATGATCTTTTCCTTTCCGTGGTTTTCAACTGCAGTGACTACACCAGTAACTGAAGCAACTACTGCAGGGTTTCGAGGACGACGCTTTTCGAAAATTTCTTCAACACGAGGAAGACCGGCTGTAATGTCTCCACCTTGTGATGCCGTACCTCCAGCGTGGAATGTACGCATTGTGAGCTGTGTTCCAGGTTCACCGATCGCTTGAGCAGCGACAGTACCTACTGCTTCACCGAGGGCAATGAGGGAGTTCTTACCGAGGTCGAGACCGTAACACTTTGTACAGACGCCACGAACGGTCTTACATGAAAGTGGTGAGCGAACACGAACAGTTTCGATACCAGCCGCTTCGATTTGCGCAGCATCTGTCTTTGAAAGGAGGTGTCCTTTCTTGAACAAAACTGTTCCTGATGCATCGGTGATATCTTCGGCAATCAGACGACCACGAATGTTCTTCGACAATGGGATATTCATACCAGAAGCACTTTGCTTGTAGATCGTGATGCTTTCTTTTGTTCCGCAATCCGCTTCAGAAACAACGACATCTTGAGCAACCACGAAGAGCTTACGAGTGAGGTAACCAGCTTTTGCTGTGTTAAGTGCAGTGTCGGTCAAACCTTTACGTGATCCGTGAGTGGTAATGAAGTATTCGATTGGAGTCAAACCTTCCTTTGCACAGGAGAGAATTGGGAATTCAATTGTTTCTCCAGAAACGGAAGAGATCAATCCTTTCATACCAGCCATTTGAGTGATTTGAGAAAGGGATCCGCGAGCTCCAGAAGTGATCATGTCGAATACAGAACCAGTCTTATCGAGAGATGCAGGGATAGCCTTTTCAACTTCACCCTTTGATTTCTGCCAAATTTCGATGTGCTTACGAATACGCTCTTCTTCAGTCAAAAGACCTTCTTCAAACTGCTTGGTAACCAAGTTTGCCTGAACCTTTCCACGAGCAACGATTTCCCCCTTTTCTGCAGGAATCTTTATGTCATCAATACCCCATGTTGTTCCAGAGTATGTCGCGTAACTGAAACCGAATGTTTTGACACGGTCGAGAATAGGGGCAACATTTTCTGCACCGCGGAGAGTGATCATATCGTCGATTACTACTCCCAAGAGCTTACGTCCGACTTCTTCGTTGATAAAACGATAGTCCTCGGGAAGAACAGCGTTGAAGAGAATACGGCCTACTGTGGTCTCGAATATACCTCCATTGAAGGCTGCATATTTTGGAGTCTGTGGAGCCAATACCTTTACTTTTGAACGAAGATTGATATCTCCGAAATTTTGTGCGAGAACTGCTGCACTTGGTGATTCGAAGATTTTCCCTTCACCCTTACCTCCTTCGAGCATCTTGGTAACCCAGAAACATCCGAGAACGATATCCAACATTTTTGCGACGACGGTAGGCTCATTGTTACCTGGCTTCAAGATGTTCTTGTCAGCAGCCATGATCTCACGAGCTTCCATTTGTGCTTCTTCAGACAATGGTACGTGAACGGCCATTTGGTCTCCGTCGAAGTCAGCGTTGAAAGCTGTACATACGAGTGGGTGAACCTGGATAGCATTACCTTCGATCAAGATCGGCTTGAAAGCTTGGATACCGAGACGATGCAATGTTGGTGCACGGTTCAAGAGTACGTATTTACCATCGATCACTTCTTCGAGAATTTCCCAGACTTCCTTTGCACTATCATCGATCAGACGATTTGCACCGCGGATGTTGTATGCGAGTTCACGCTTCAAAAGACCAGAGATAACGAATGGACGGAACAATTCCAATGCCATGTGTTTTGGCATACCACATTCATTGAGCTTGAGTTCTGGACCAACGACGATTACCGAACGTCCGGAATAGTCCACGCGCTTTCCGAGCAAGTTCTGACGGAAGAGACCGCGCTTTGATTTGAGACTATCTGACAATGATTTGAGCGCACGCTTTTGTGCAGCAGCTGCAGCAGCACCGGCTGAAGAACTGTGACGAATAGAGTTATCGATCAGGGCATCAACTGCTTCTTGAAGGATACGCTTTTCATTACGGAGAATAACTTCTGGAGCGTTGATTTCTTTCAATTTCAAAAGACGATTGTTGCGGTTGATGACGCGACGATAAAGATCGTTTACATCGGATGTGGCATAGCGACCTCCTTCAAGAGCAACCATAGGACGGAGACCTGGTGGAATAACAGGAAGACGAACGAGGAACATCCATTCTGGGCGGAGCTTGGCTTTGATCATTTGTTTGACCAAGGCAATACGCTTGCCGAGCTTTTCACGATCTGCAGCACCTGCATCTTCGTAATATTTCTCGAGTTCGATTTTGAGCTTGGCGAGGTCCACC
>CALREM010000045.1 GCA_943355185.1 Candidatus Nomurabacteria bacterium
GTAAGTATTGGTGATGCTCTTGTTTTGAGTTTCAGAACACACCTTTCTCCGAGTCCTTCAAACTCATTCAATTCTGTGCATAAGTAAGGGGATATGCTGAGGAAAAACTGCTATAATTCATCTCGTATTATGGCCGCTTACCCTCGCACACAAACCATTGTAACTTTTATCGTATGTGCGGTAGTGATTGGAGGCGTGGCCACCTATGTGTACGAAGGAGCTCTCGCTTCTCTCACCAAGAAAAAAGGTTCGAGTGTAGCCGTTATTTCAGCCACATCAAATCCTGCAGATCAACTCATAGAAACCGCTAGTTGGAAAGAAACATTTTTTAATGTCACCGATGCTGGTGGTAAAAAGTACGAAACTTCATCTGCAAAAAACATTTCTGCAGATTCCGAAGTAGAAAAAATAACCGCAACCGATATTTTCGGTCGTGAATTCTTTTCAAAATACATGACTCTTCGTAAAACCGGCATGATCGAAAATACGGATGCAAAAGATGCTTTGGTTGACCAAATTATAGAAAGTGGACAAATGATTACCGATGGACCAAAAGTCTACACCATGACTGATTTAAAAATTTCAGCAGTAGAAGATGATGCGAGTCGCGAAGCATATGCCAATGCGGTTGCACGTACAATGCTATCTCATCAACCAGCCGAACACGAAGGAGTGATTGCCAAAGAGGCTCTTGAAACAGGTAACAATGAAAGACTGGCGGCTATCGATCCAATCATCGTCGCGTACAGCACAGTACGTTCAGATCTTCTTGCCATACCTGCACCACTTTCCGCTGCACAATATCACTTGAACTTGGTAAATGGCATGAGTGAGGCCGTAGCAAATGCCGTTTCGCTTCGAAACACTCTGACCGATCCACTCCAAACACTTGCCACGCTTTCTCGATACCAGACAGCGGAGAAAAAGTTCTTTTATACGGTCGTCAATTTGCGTGCATACTTCAATAGTTATGGCATTGTGTTTAGTCCGACCGATAGTGCCTATAGTGTCTTTTCCTTAAAATAATATGTTTTTTTCTCTTATTCCTGCAAAAAAGATCTTGTGTATCACTCTCATAGTAGGGATGCTATTCCCCGCATTTGCACGAACCACTCATGCGCAAGGTTGGCCAGTTATTGATGCCCTCAATGCTCAACTAAATTTTCTTCAAGTATCTATAGCATCTGAAGCAGCGTATACACAAAACGCTCTTACGTTCAAAGAGTTTGTTCTGGACTTACTTCTAAACATGGTAGCCAAGCAACTTATTAGCTCAATGACACAAAGTATCGTGAACTGGATCAATTCCGGCTTTAATGGCAGCCCTTCTTTCATTACCGATCCTGGCTCTTTCTTTTTGGATGCAGCTGACCAGGTAACAGGTGCAATGCTCAATCAAGATGGACCGTTGGCATCACTATGTACACCATTTAGTTTTGATATACGTCTTTCATTGGCCTTGCAAGTTTCGAGTCGTGCACACCAACGCTATACCTGTACGTTGGGTGCAATCATCCAGAATACCCGCGATGCTGCAGCTCGAGGAGTGACTATCAATGGATTTATGGCTGGTGATTTCTCTCAAGGCGGATGGCCAGCGTTTCTCGCTCTCTCTACCGAACCTCAAAACAATTATTCCAGTGCATCTCTCTATGCCCACAGTGATCTGTTGTCACGAATTGCCAAGAAAGAAGCAGCGATCAACGTAGACCTCAACCGCGGTCGAGGATTTATGTCATGGAATAAATGTGATGATATAACTGAACAGTATAATACTTCTGGACCAAGCCCTGCAGGATCATCTCAAACCAATCAACTCGATCAACCTGGAAATCAAACGATACAAACCGGTCAAGCGATTGACGGGGAAGATACGAGTGTAAAGAAGACAGTGGACTACGAAGCGGGTACCATAAAATACGAACGCTGCAAAACAGAAACTCCTGGTTCACTGATCGAAAATACTCTCGCTAACCAACTTGGGTCTGGTGTACGCCAATATGAATTGGCTGACGAAATCAATGAAATTGCCGGTGCATTGGTCGGTCAACTGGTGAATACAATTCTTACAACTGGTCTCAATGCCGTCAGTGGAAGTTCGAGCGGAGGACCTTCGACCGTCACCAAAATTTTGGGTGAAAGTGCTAAATCTGTTGCTCAAGTGCAAAAAATCGCTAAGGAGTTGGTAAACGATATCAAGCCGTATCTCACTCGAAATCAGGATGTTATTGATACCTACCAAAAAGCAGTTATCGCCGCTCAAGGTTCTCAGGAAAAATTTGTTGCCGTACGCGCATGCTGGATCCAGAAGGGTGTTCCTTCACAAGCTACCCAGATCGATGTGGCCATTGCAGCAAAAGTCACACCTCTCCTCAGTGGTGTCACTACAAAACTCCATGAAGCATCTACGACCCTGGAAACACTCTTGGAAATCCAACGTGTGGCATTGGCAGCCACTACCACAGCACAACTTCAGCCAGCAACTGAGGTGTTCTCTGACATGCTCCGTCAGCAGGCACTCCAAAGTGTATCTGATTTACAAGAGGCGAAAGATGCTCTCAAGGACACTCGTCGAGATGCGAACAAGCTCGAAGATGAGGCTGCGGTTCTGATGAGAACTTGTCAGGCATACCTATCTACATCAACACCATGAAGAAATTCTCCTTAAAACTTCCGACACTCTGTCTAGCCATTTTCGGAACATGGTTTTTGGGAACGCAGCTGGCACACGCAGAGATCCTCACGAGTATTCTTGGAGTTGAAGGTGTCGCCGTATTGATCGCACAAGTTTTGGCCAATATATTCAACACTCTTCAGATGGCTGCGGCCTTTGTATTATCTATAGCCGGGTTTCTATTGAATTACTCCATCAACTTAACCCTTCAAATGAAGGCTTTCTTGGAGCAAACACCAGCAATTTATATTACCTGGAAGGCGCTCCGAGATATCAGTGGATTATTCATCATCTTCTTCCTCTTGTATGCAGCAATAAAACTGATTCTGAGTATCCAAGATGCAAAATTTGGTAGCTTGATTAAAAATATTGTAGTTGCAGGAGTGTTGATTAACTTTAGTTTCTTCTTTGCCAGTCTTGGCATCGATGTCTCCAACATTGTTTCGATCCAGCTATACAACGCGATCGCACCGGCAAACTCTCTGAATGAGGGTAATCTAAGCCCTGCAGGCGTGGTGGATCACATTGGCGACGGAGGACTTTCCGATATATTCATGAAATCTCTTCGGATTCCAGCGCTGTATGACACAAATAAAAGTCTTACACCTGCCGGACAAGTAGCAGCCGCAGGTGGTGCATGGACAGCTCCTATCAAAATCATGCTCATGGGAATTGCGTCTATCATTATCATGATAACCGCGACCTTGAGTTTTGCCGCGGCAGCTTTTGCATTCATTATCCGATTCGTTGTACTCATATTCCTTTTGGCATTTTCACCAATTTGGTTTGCCTCACATATCGTCCCTGAAATAGGGGAGTATGCCAAAAAATGGACTGGCGCTTATAAGGGCATGCTCGTATTTATGCCCGTATACCTTCTCCTTATGTACCTCGCCCTGAACGTCCTCACCACTAGCCCATTCCTCGGAGGAACTGACTTGGCAAATGCCGCAGCAACGATCGGTACCGGAACCACCGTGTGGTACTCAAGCATCATGGCGCTTGTCATCAATGCCGTTATCGTCATCGTTCTTCTTAACTTCCCACTGATTGCAGCTATCAGTATCGGTGGAACAGCAGTGAAGTTTATAAAAACAGACAAATTGGGATCGTGGGCCGTACTCAGTGGAGCTCGAAAAGCTGGAGGTTATTCATATCAAAACACCGTTGCTCGCGGCGCCAGTGCACTTGCTCGTTCGGAAGGTCTCAAAGATTTGGCGAGTAAAAACCTTGTGGTGGGAGCTGCACTTAAGGGTATTAGAGGCGTAGCAACTCCATATGAAGCAAAACTTTCTTCACAAGTTAAAGCACGCACTGAATTTGCAGATTCACTTGGATATAATAAAACTGCAGTTAATCGTTGGGAATCTAGATTGAAAAACATTAAGAGTCAACG
>CALREM010000046.1 GCA_943355185.1 Candidatus Nomurabacteria bacterium
AAAATGGTGATGGAGAGGTGCCATGGCAAAAACTTTACGGCCAAAGAGGTAACGGGAACCCACTTGGATTACTACAGAGAATGCTTCGACATAGAACATAAAACCTAACAAGGGGAGCGTTCCAATTTCTCCGATAGCGAGTGCTGATACTGCAACGAGGGCACCGAGACCGAGGGAGCCAACATCTCCCATCATAAAGCGGGCAGGTTTTATGTTGAAATACGTATAGGCAATCAGTGCTCCAACTGTCGTTGCATTTAAAATGGCTATTTCACCAAAACCGTTGATCCAGGCAAGTAAGGTTAGTGCACTCATGGTGATGATGAGCATACCTCCGGCCATGCCGTCCATACCGTCGGCAATGTTCACCGCATTCGCGGTAAACATCACGATGAGGATGATGATCGGAATAATGAGCCATCCGGCCTCGATATTGAGATTAAAAGGAAGATAAATGTTATGCCATGCAGGACCGAGCTTGCTGTATATCCACCATGAGGCAACTGAACCAGCGATGAATTGGAGGATTAATTTCTCATGAACAAATACACCACGGGAACGGGAACCAAACCATACGGATAAACGTTTGAATAGTGTCCACGGAAGGGTGACTGCGTACCAGACGCGCATATTGAAACTTTGGTGAACGCGAATGAGAGTCAGAATGTGTTTGAGTTTTCGAGAACGTCGTTCGACTCCGTATATACTCATGAAGTCATCGATGCCTCCGAGGATAGCAGAAATAATCATTACTCCAATAGGAACCCAAGTGAAATCGCGGGACCAATTGAAGAGGTAGGTAAGGAGAGCGACTGTGATAATTACCAGCAAGCCTCCCATGATGGGGGTATTGCTTTTACCCGCATGGGAACCGATGGAGATGAGCTCGGTTTTGGTGCCTTTAATAAGTTGGAAGTGGTAAAGGAAATATATCAAAAATGGGGCCAATGCGAAGGCTACAACGGCTCCAACGAGGGTGAAACTGAGGATGTAGGCCAGATCGGCGGTGCCCTGCAATATGGTTAACATGGTGTGTACTGTACCACAAAAATCGTGATTTGTTCAGATGATGATTTTTAGGACCAGGAAGAGCACGTGGCCCTTCACCCACGATCAGCCTTGTTCGCATTAACAGAAGTGCTCACAGGGCTGTCTTTTCTCGTCGCCACCTTGAAGTGATTATTTAGATAGTGTGGACGTGGCGCCTGCGAAGAGGGTTCAGGGCCACGTGTTCTTCCTGGTCTGGGTTCAAAAAATCACCTCTTTAATCTTCGTAACTCGGTCTTTGATTTATTGGCACGGTTGAAGATGTGTTGTTCGCTCCAGTGTGCAGTGAGGAGTGGTGCGGATGGGTCGGAGATTTCGATGTTGCCTTGGCGGACGCCGGTGCCGTAGAGGCCGTCTTCGGGGTAAGCGACGGAGTGGGAATAGTGTAGGGTTTTTGCTTTTGAATTTTCGCCGATGACTTCGTGGACAACGAGGATGTGATCTCGTTCTCCTTCTCCGGAATTGCCGACGAGGGTGATGATGTCTCCAGGTGTAACTTCAGTAATTGGAATGATTGAACTGTTTACGTCGTCAGTGAAGGTGAGAACACCACTATTTTTTGCAGGATGTAAGGCGGCATTCATTTTTCCAAAAAGTCCACGGGCTTGAGTGAAGGTCAAACGTTTTTTGAGAGGCCCTTTTTCAGTTGAAATACATTCGGTATTTAAAATGTGATACACGAATCCGGAGCAATCGATTCCGAGATTATTTTCAACTAAGAGTTTCTTGAGTGTGTCATCATTGAGGCTTTCGGGCGCCACTTTCTTTTTGAATAAGAGGTCTCTAACTTCATGGGAGAGTCCCAGGGGACTGCCTTTGCCTACGTGAACAGCAAGAGCGCCGCGAGAACCGAGAGTTTTATTATTGAAATAGGGAACCGAACATGTTGCAGTACCTACTTTGAAATGAAGATAGTGATCGAGTATTAGGAGAGCTTCGGCGGAAAGAGTTTTATTCATGAGATCAAAATAGTAAGTATTTCTTTGCCACGGGCATTGAACTTGTTATGTGTTTCCATAATACCTTTGTCACTCTGGATACGGAGGATGTTCGAGTTCAATGCGTCGGTGGTATAGGTAATGACGGTATGACCGAGGTTTTTGAGGGCATCAATTTTTGCTGGAGAAACAGTTTTGGTAAGGTTGGTGACTCGTTGGATAATCTGTGACCCGTCATTTATAGGAATTAAGGGTTGGGAGATAGGTTCGTTTGTAAGGGCGTGTATATGGGCTTCAAAGATCGTTAGGCCTGAAATACCGTGGTGGCGGAATTGTTGCTGAAGTTGTGATTCAAAAACCGATCCTGCAGGTTGTCGGGCATTGATCTCAATCAAAAAAATACGATTACGTTCATCGTCGCGCACGATGTCGATGCCAAAGAGACCGTGCCAGCCACTTTCGCGTAATTTGCTGCCAACTTCGCCAACCATTGCTTCGATGTACATCAGCTCGGAATCTGAGAGAAGACTATGAGTGAGGCTCCAGTCGTTTCCAATGGTGCTAAATTCATAATCGGTGAACGGTGCAACTCCGGTGATCTGATATGAGATATTTCCCATCAAAGTTCGATCGGAGGTGACTACGGCATTTACGGTAAAAGAAGGGCCTTGTACAAAAGCGCTCATACGTCCGATACGTTCAGGAAATGTCGCGCGAATTACTTCTATGTCTTTTTCGGATCGGATGAGGTGAGTTGTTTCGCCGGTGTGACCGTGTGCCCATTGGAAAATGAAAGGGTTTTTTTTCCAGGTTAATTCTTTGCCCATTTTGATGCTGTGAGCAGGGAGATATTTTTCGGCAAGTTCTCCAAGCCATTCTACTTGGGTTACCTTGTTTTCGATTTTTTCCGCCAATGTCGCATGTGGGTTAAGAAGATGTAGCTCTTTGTCTGAAATCGTGGATTCCGTCAGGGTGTTGTTTTTAAAGACGACAATTCCGGCATCGAGATTGAGTGCCAGTGCTTGAACCTCTTTGTCTTTGAGTAATGAGGGTGTATCAGAAGCAGCTGAAGTGTTTTCGAGCATAGTTACGAAGTCTGGATAAGAAGCTTTTACTTCTGCGGCATACGGAGTTTGTGCGGTCACAATACGATAGTGAGATTGGGGCGTCATACCCATGGCCCGTTCTATATCGGGGGTTACGTAGATCACATTTTTACGATGGGGTGCGTTCATAAAAATAGTGTAGTATAGATGACCTACATATGCTAGGGTAATCCCATGTCTCTTTTCTCCGTTGTCGCTACCCCTATAGGTAATCTCGAGGATATTACAATCCGTTCTTTAAGGGTCTTGGCTGCTGCCGACGTCGTTTTGTGTGAGGATACGCGCATGACCAAAAAGCTTCTTGATCGTCATGATATACGTGTTCAAACTCTTTCATATCATGCACACAGTAGACTCTCTCGTGTTGACGATGTTGTAGCGTTATTAAAAGAGGGTAAAAATGTAGCACTGGTTTCTGATGCTGGTACGCCAGGAATTTCCGATCCTGGTTCACAGTTGGTGCGACGTATTCGCGAAGAAATGAAAAAAGAAATCGAAGAAGGGGTCTTAAAAATAGAAGCGATTCCTGGCCCATCGGCACTCACTGCGGCACTTTCAATTGCAGGCGTGCCGTGCGCGGATTTTGTATTTTTGGGATTCCTTCCCCATAAAAAAGGAAGGGAAACTCTGTTTAAGGAAATAAAATCTTCTGAACGCAGTGTCGTTTTCTATGAATCTCCGCATCGGATTTTAAAAACTCTAGAGTCTCTGGTTACTCATTTGGAAGGAGAGACAAAGCAAGTCGTGATCTGTCGCGAGCTGACCAAAATATTTGAAGAAGTGGTATCGGGATCAGCTCAAGAGGTTAAAACGTATTTTGAAACGCATCCCGACAAGGTGAGAGGGGAATTTGTGGTTATTGTCTCGGTGTAGCATTTCAATTTCAAAAAACCTATCCACATTCTGGTGTACATGCCATACGCTAAGCTATAATGGCACCACTATGTCGAAAC
>CALREM010000047.1 GCA_943355185.1 Candidatus Nomurabacteria bacterium
GACAAAGAGACCTATGCCCTGCTCCTCTCTCGCCTCAAACTTATTTCAGGGATGAAATTAAATATTAAAAAAGATTCACAAGACGGACGCTTTAGTATCAAACTCGCAATTGGTGACATCGAGGTTCGCGCATCTATTCTTCCAGGTGCATACAACGAATCAGTCGTGCTCCGTTTACTCAATCCAAAATCCATCAACGTCCCTCTCGAAGAGTTGGGTATTCATGAAAAATTGCTTGGCATTATTCTCAAGGAAATTTCCCGTCCTGACGGCATGATCCTGACAACCGGACCAACAGGTTCTGGTAAAACGACCACGCTGTATTCGTTCATAAAGAAAGTTCACAATACGGAAGTAAAGATTATCACTATCGAAGATCCTATCGAATATCACTTGCCAGGTATTGTACAAACACAGGTCAACGACAAAGGATATACCTTCCTCGAAGGATTACGTGCAGCGGTTCGCCAAGACCCTGACATTATCATGGTCGGTGAAATCCGCGACAGCGAAACTGCCAATATTGCGATCAATTCCGCACTTACGGGACACTTGGTATTTTCAACGCTCCACACCAACGATGCTGCCGGAACATTTCCTCGCTTGATAGACCTCGGGGTTAGTTCGAGCATTCTTCCTTCTTCCCTGCGTGTCGCCATGGCGCAGCGTTTAGTACGACGCCTCTGTGAGAAATGTAAAAAAGAAACCGTTGTTGAAGGAACGATACAGCAGAGTGTCGAGGAAGTTATCAATACAATTGTAGACAAATCTCTCGTTCCTACTGAACGTTCGAAAATCTGGGTCGCTGTCGGATGTCCTGCATGTAACAACACGGGTTACAAAGGACGTGTCGGTGTCTACGAAGCAATCTTGATGGATGAAAATGTTGAGAAAGCCGTGCAAAGTGGTCTGAGTGATCGTGAAATTTGGGAAGCAGCTAAACCGCAAGGAATACTGACAATGAAACAAGATGGTATGTTAAAAATTCTCAAAGGAATGACGTCGATAGATGAACTAGAGAGAGTTATTTCATTAAAAGATTAGTCTTTTGTGTTAAGACAGACAATAAAGATGAGTGTCAATTGATTTTTTCCTGTGTATAGCGCTAGGATACATTCAGTTCAAGTTCATGGATCTCTAAGCAATATCTTATCGCGCGATGCGTTAAGGGAGGTAGAGTCCCGAGGATAATTTCAGTACGAAACGCCGAAGCGAGACAACCAAAATGTCCTTAGAACCATACCCAAACCTGGGAAGGCCATTGCTTAGAGGTTCGTGACCTCGAAAAAAGTACCGAGTAACATGTTATCATATATAAAACTGCATGTCAAGCACGCTTCCACATTCCGCGGGCGAGGAAAAGGAGGTCGGTTTTTTAGACCAGACCTTACGACCATCACGCTGGGATGATTATATCGGTCAAACAACGATCAAGGAAAATCTCCACATCCTCTTAACTGCCGCCAAAGAACGCGACCACCCTCCTGAACATATCCTTTTTTACGGACCTCCTGGTCTCGGAAAAACCACTCTTGCCCATCTCATCGCAAAAGAAACAGGAGCTCAAATAAAAGTCACTTCTGGACCTGCGATCCTCAAAGTCGGTGATCTTGCGTCGATCCTCACCAACCTTTCATCGGGCGATATTTTATTTATCGACGAAATCCATCGTCTCAATAAGGCTATCGAAGAAGTGCTCTACCCTGCCATGGAATCAGGCACACTCGACATCATTATCGGCAAAGGACCTTCTGCGCGTACCATCCAGCTTGATCTTCCACGTTTTACCCTGATCGCCGCAACCACTCGTATCGCCATGTTGTCTGCACCGCTCCGATCCCGATTTTCGGGCGGAGTATTTAAACTCGAATTTTATACAAACAAAGAGATCGGCCAGATCGTCAAACGTTCTGCCAAAATTCTCGACATCGAGATTCACGATGAAGCGGTCGAGGAGATTGCTATTCGTTCTCGCTTTACGCCACGCACAGCCAACTATCACCTCAAACGCTGCCGCGATTATGCTCAGATCAACAAAGTTCCCTTATCTCGTGACATCGTCGAAAAAGCGCTCTTATTGCTCGGGGTAGATACTATCGGTTTGACTGCCGCTGACCGCGATATCCTCAAGACCATTATCACCAAGTTCGGAGGCGGTCCAGTTGGTTTGAATACTGTTGCGGCTGCTCTGGCCGAAGAACAAGCG
This sequence comes from Candidatus Nomurabacteria bacterium, assembly GCA_943355185.1. Classification (GTDB taxonomy): domain Bacteria; phylum Patescibacteriota; class Minisyncoccia; order Phycocordibacterales; family PALSA-1337; genus C7867-002. The sequence goes on from CALREM010000047.1 coordinate 2,207, forward strand.
ACAGTCGAAGAAGTGTATGAGCCATACCTTATTCAACTCGGTCTTTTGGAGCGTACACCGCGAGGACGTATCGCTACCGACAAGGCATATGCTCACCTCGGAGAAAAAGGGCGATCAGCAGATCGTGCCGACGGAGGCTCAGCGAAGTTGTTGTGATATAATTAAATTTACATGAAATATTTATACTGGCTTGTAAGTTTAGGATCCATTGCAATTGCCCTCACACTATCTATCTGGTTTTACGGCGACATTATCTACTTATTTGAACGTATCATTGACCCCTACCAGAATTTTCCACATACTCCACTCATTCGATTTCTGAGTGTCCTTGCTTCTTGGTTCCTAGGTTTTAGTTACTTATATTATGGACTTAGATCCCAAAAAATAAACCTATTGAGTAACATTTCCATTATTCTGTTGGTTGTGACACCTGTAGCCTATTTGATAACGGCACTCTTCTCTTGTATCAGTTTTGGAGGAACGTGTTCAGCCTTTGGAACAATGATGAATAATTTTTCTCAAATAGTCGCGATACTGGGGCCAAGTTTGTCTGTCTTCCTATGTTTACTTTCATTATTCATGCAGCGAAAATCAACTCCGTTCTAACATGTAACTTTTTTTAAATTTGGTCAAAATGTAAGCGTTGACAAGTGTTACACTTTTGGTACACTTATTCTATGTCAACAAACAAACGAAGGATAAACATAACCGCTGATGCAGACATGGAACATTCCTTGGATGCAGCAGCAAAAAGAGATCGTGTCCCCGTAGCTACCAAAGCCGCTGAGTTGCTTCGTCTTGCACTTGAGATCGAAGAAGATTTGGCATTGGGTGCAATTGCTATGCAACGTTTGGCTCAAAAAGGAAAACCTATTCCCCACCACCTTGCCTGGAAATAACTTCTCCCTCCATGATTATCACGTACCACCGACTTGTCACCGCTCGGGACATTCCTTCTCTCGACTCATCTGTTAAAATACGGATCAAACGTGCCATCGAAGAAAAACTTGCAAGCAATCCTCTTTTATACGGCTCACCTCTCCACGCAACACTAAGCGGATTATGGAAGTTGCGAGTTGGCGATTGGAGAGTAATATATACAATTGAAAGGAAGGAGGTTTTTGTTGTTCTTATCGCCCATCGCAAAGAGGCTTACAAACTCATCACAAAAAGAACATAATATGTCCGGCCATAACAAATATTCAAAAATTAAACATATCAAAGCCAAGAACGATGCTCAAAAGAGTAAGGCTTTTACCAAATACGTTCGCCTCATCTTCGTGGAAGCAAAAAAGTCTGCAGGTAACCTGTCTTCCCCAGGACTTGCAGCTGCTATCGAAAAAGCTCGCAAGGAAAACATGCCGAACGACACCATCGATCGTGCCATCAAAAAGGCCACTACAGACAATAGCGCAGCGATGGAGGCGATCCTCTACGAAGCATATGGACCAGGTGGCGTAGCCATCCTTATTAGTGCATTGACCGACAATCGCAACAAGGCTGCACAAGAGATCAAACACATCCTCTCTCTTAATGAAACAGCCTTAGCAGCACAAGGTAGTGCGGCATGGGCATTTCAAAAAACAAATGAGGGCTGGGAACCAACTACAACTACCCCCCTTGAAGATGCTGACATCGAAAAGCTCACCAAGCTCGTAGAAGATTTGGAAAACCATGATGACGTCCAGGATGTGTACACAAACGCCGAGTAACACTATATGAATCACGAATCCACCAGAATCCTTGGTATTGATCCTGGATACGATCGTCTCGGCATAGCTATTATA
>CALREM010000048.1 GCA_943355185.1 Candidatus Nomurabacteria bacterium
TTACGTATTTGCCGAGTATAAGGGTTAATCCGACGAACAGGAGGCCAAGCATGAATAGCCAATCAACTACTGCTACACCAGCTAAGCTGTGAAAAAAGTCAGTAAAGGGACCTTTGACTGCGAAACTCAGGAATCCGTATGTCGGTGACCCGCCGTGTATCCAAGCTTTTTCTACAGTTGTTGCAAATCCCAATCCGAACATCTTGTCGATAAATGCCCAGAGAAAAATAAAACCCATAACCAGGCGAAGTGCGATGGTGACAATTTTTTGTTTGTTCATGGTACCTACAAGTATACGCCCGTTATGAGGAGCGTAATATTGCCAGGTGTGGATAGACTAACGGACTATAATTATACATAAGAAAAACCTGTTCCGATGACTATCGGAACAGGTTTTGTGTATTACTGAGTTTCAAAGTTAACGAACTTCTACGGAGAAAGGAAAGTCTCTCGGTTTTTCCTGGTCGATCCACTGACGAGCATCGCCATGTTTTCTAATGTTTCCGACTACGCCACTTGAATGGCTCTGAGGGTCATGATTCTTCATTCCCGATTGCTTAGTCTCGGAAATTTTTCCGTTTTTACCGGAGACAAATCCGGCCTCACCTCCACAGTGGAAGCAGTAATGGGTATGTCCGGCAACTTTCATTCTTTCGAAAATAAAGCGGCTAAAATGGAATACTCGGCGGGAAACTCCACGCGTTCGTGCTGAGTGGGGGAGAGAAAGGTCTACTTCTTTGTACATTCAGTGGTCCTTATGTGGTTGATTGTGAAGAGTGGACGTTGTGTCCGGGATTACCGTATCAGAAATATTGAGAGGTGTCAATTATCTCTTTGCCTTAATCATTGTTCCTACAATAACGCCAAGTCCTAATGCAATAACAACAAGTAAGATCGTCACACTCGTTGTGCGAGAAGGAGTACCTTTTGAGTCTGGAGAATTACTAAGGACATCTATGACAAGAAACACGAAGAGTATCAGGACCAGATACAGCTTTTGGAAATTGAACTTGCTGAACACACAAAAGCAGACTATGAATACCAGACAGCAGTTGCTGTTGTTGTTTCTCTAGCACGCAGGGCAAAGACCATTTTTGAAAACAGTTCTGAACCTGCTGAGAAAAGAGCGTTTTTGAATTACATACTTCAGAACCCGACTGTAAACGGAAAAAAGCTAGAGTTTACAATGCGTTCTCCGTTCAATTTAGTACTAGAACTAGCAAGTAGTCCTATCTTGCTCCGGGAGCAGGATTCGAACCTGCGACCAATCGCTTAACAGGCGACTGCTCTACCGCTGAGCTATCCCGGAATGTGAGTTTTGATGAACTCTCGACCTCTGTAACTTTTTAATTGCTTCTCTCGTTTCAAAGCATCTTCTCGGGTCTCACACGCTTCTGAATAAATAAGTATCCAGAGCCCATCGAATCTTGCTGTGTATCCTTTGAAGGCTTTCTCGTTGTGCAATTTTAATCTCTCTTGGAGATCTTTTGTCTGACCAATATAGAACTTCCGGTTTTGAGCATTGTAGATACTGTATACAAAATACATTTTTTGATTATACAGGTGACTGCTCTACCTCCGCCAGCTGGCGGAGAGCTATCCCGGAATGCGTATCCTTATTGAGGAGAACATGAGAAAATGTAGCACATTCACCGTATCAAATCAAAATATGCATATCCATGTACGGGCATATCCCGATTCTAAAAAAGAAATAATCAAGAGGCTTACGGAGTCACGTTTTGCTGTATATGTAAAAGAATCACCAAAGGACAGTGCTGCAAACAAGCGTATTTTGGAAATTATGAGAAAGGAATACGCAGGTCAGACGATCAGGATGGTCAAAGGTCACCACTCTCCATCAAAACTCTTTTCCATCACTAAGAAAAAGAGTTGATACGTATCTTGCTGCTCAGGGTGCATGAGCTATAATACTAAGAGTACTATCAGATAATCACACATCCTATGAATATCAATATAAAGACAACGCAGATCACTTCTACCCCTGCTATTTCTGAGTATGTTAACAAGCGTCTTGAGAAAATAGGAAAGATTATTGGTGATGATCCATCGGTACAGTGCGACATTGAACTCGCTCGTACCACCAGTCATCATAACAAGGGAGATATATTCAAAGCAGAAATTCACATAGTTGGTGCAGGTAAGAATCTCTACGCAAGTGCCGAAAAAGAAGATCTGTATACCGCAATCGATGTGGTGCAGGGAGATATTGTACGTGAACTAACAGCACACAAAGAAAAACACATTTCACTGGTTCGTCGCGGAGGGGCTCATGTCAAAAGTATTATGAAAGGTCTGTGGCCGTGGAAAAATTAACTTCAGTATACTGACATGGAAAAGAGTTCTTTTTTTGACATGGCATCAGGAAGGCAAGTGGTAAATCAATGGCTGTGTATCGCTTTTATCGCAGTCTTTTGTTTCTGGACTGTTGTCTATTATGTTGTCGAGAAGGCGCAACTCATTGGTGAGAATCTATCAAGCTCGGTTTATGATAGTAAGCTATAGCCTCTCTGAAAGTCTTCGTACGAAATCTCCTTACTTCCTTCGGGTATGACGCGCGTAATATGAAGTACGCTGTGGCTATATGATGCTTCGGTTATTTTGACGCGGATTTTTTTGCCTGCATGTTCATGGAAAAAATATGCCTGTGGCCAGGTATGAAAGGCTTGGATTTTCAGAAAATTGGAATACGCATTTCCGGTAAGATCCACTAGTCCATCTTCTTTTACAATTTTTTTGGTAAATGTCGCCGCAACATGATCTTGTTCTTGTTCAGAAATTGAACCGTTGATCCACTGCGGCAGAGTACGGATCAGAAGTTGAGCACCTTTTTCTGCCATTTCTTTTTCCAATACGTCGTAGGTAGGCCACTCCGCAACATGAATTTTTTCTTGAGCAACGATTGGTCCGTGGTCCATTTTCTCGTCAATTCTCATCAGTGTAATACCTGTATCTTTAGTGTCATGAAGAATTGCAGATTGTAGTGGAGATGCTCCACGAAAGATTGGAAGTAAGGAAGGGTGAATATTGAGAGTTTTGCGGGGAGGGATGTTGATAATAGATGCGGGAATAATTTTGCCATAGGATGCAACCACAAAAACCTGAGCTTGTTCAGTGGCTATTTTTTCTGCAAAAGAGCTATCAAGAATTTCCGGATCATGAACAGGGATATTTCGTTGAACCGCCCATGATTTAACCAGGGTTGGAGTCAGGGTCAGATGACGCCCTTGAGGTTTGTCAGGAGTCGTAATTACTGAAATAGGTAAAATACCAGCACGCTCGAGTTCATCCAAGATGAGAACAGAAAAACGTGATGAGCCAAAAAAAGAAAATCGAATAGGTGAAGTGTTAGACATTTACTTGGGGTTTTGTAATTTTTCTACTTCTTCGGGCTCCATCTCCCATAGGTCACTCGCTTTGTCGATAAAGAGAGTGCCGTCGAGATGGTCTACTTCGTGCTGGAATATTTGCGCCAAAAGGCCACTGGCGCCGCGTTCTATCTTTTCACCTTTTTCATTGTGGGCACGTAAGGTGACTTTGATTGAGCGGGGGACTTTACCATAGAGCCAACGAACCGAAAGGCATCCTTCTTCGGCATCTCTCTTTTCGCGAGATAGGCGAGTGATGGTTGGATTGATAAAGGTGAGGTCGGTATCATCGCCGGTATATGTCGGATCAGCTTCTTTGAGTAATGAACCCGATACTAAAAAGATACGAAGTGATACGCCGATTTGAGGTGCGGCAATTGCGATACCATCTTCTTGGGAGTCGAGGGCGGTTTTCATATCAGCCAGGACTTTTTTGAAATGGGGTGAATTGATGTCATTCAGGGACACTTCAAGAGCCTTGTCTCTGAGGACTGGATTGTCGCGTTGGACGATTTCGATCATGGCGAAAATATACCAGAAAAGGAGTAATCAGTAAACTGGGGCGAGGAGGGG
>CALREM010000049.1 GCA_943355185.1 Candidatus Nomurabacteria bacterium
CCAATGTAACCCTCCAAGAAGAAGATGTTGATGTTCTTCCTCGAATTAACAGCCCGCACGATCGTGTGTCGCCGGTCGGAATCGAAATCGAAGCCATCGGATATCCCAACCGTAAAGAAAAATTGGGACAAGCAAAAGTGGTTCAGGAACTAAAAGAAAAAATCTTAGGAATTCCAGGATTCCCCGAAGTCACAGGCCCTCTCATCTGGATCAAATTCTGGGACCCGGCTGGCCTGCACGTCTAAAACACTTAACTCTCTCATCGATCCGCTCTACACAGAGCGGATCTTTTTTATTGCTTCACCCTCAACATCATTCCCTCAACCGCCAGTTCAGCATTTCTCATTCCTCGATGTGCGTCGTGATAGACGACAGAAAAGCTAAAGGCAGATCGAAGGTCTACTCAACAACAAGTCACACAAAAGATTTGGAGGTTTAACACCTTGTGAGGTATTATTTATGAAAACTGGCGTTGCGTTAAAATATTGAATCTAGCAAACAAGAACATAGGAACAGATCGCATTAATAGATACATTTATGAAAACACTTAAAATTATATGCTTGGTTGCAGGATCACTTGTCCTTGTGTTGTTTATAGTAAGTCTAGTTCCATTCTCGGGTACAAGAGGCGCAATTTTCGAAAAAAAGCCTTTTAATATCAGATCCGGTTCTCCGTCAGGAACTAGCTTGGCAAACTGGAACGGTCAAGAGTTTTACACGAGTCAAGAGCCTGATCATAAATTTTTAGATGAATTAAAAAAGAGATTTATTGAGTCGGGTATATCCGAAAATTATTTTAATAACAACATTAAATTGATTTATTCGGATGTCAGGAATAAAAGAATTGATGCGTGGTTTATGGTCAAAACAAATAGTTGGTTAGATAGATATAATCCTAATTTCGGAACCTCTATTTGTCGTGACGCAAATGAATCAAATTATGATGTTTGTAAATATTATGTTACCAGAATACACGGTTGGGTTAATTTGAATTACGAGGGTGGCAACGAGAATCCGCCGATAGTTTATTCTATTGAGGGAAAAATATGGCACGATGATAAGGCTGTACAAAATGAGAATAATGTCCCATTTGTGGAGATTAAAAATATCTTGAGTTCATGGAAAGCAGGACTTATCTCAAAATCGTGTGTTCCAATATCTTTTAACCGCTACGGAGTGTTCTTATCTCCAAAAATGACATTTGAGTATGTGGTGAATGGTGAAAATTTAGCAACATTGTTTGATCCGATGAAATACATGCAAGCAAGAGTAAACTTGGCGACTGGAGAAATGGAATGTCATATTGGGCAAAGCGTTATTCATTAATACCGAGCGTTTATCATTAACCATATTACGAGCTAATTCCGTTCTAATATCGTCCCACAGCGCGCACAAAGATCACCTCAACATCATCCCTTCAACCGCCAGTTCAGCATTTCTCAGACCTCGGTGTGCATCATGATAAACGTTCGTAAGTTGTTTCAAAAGTGTTTGGAGTTCAGTATCTGAATAATTTCCAGCGTATCGTTTTGCTTTACCGAAGACGAATGGATTGAGGCCTGCTTCGGCGGCAGTGGATGCGCCTTTAGCTAAGATGATTGATTTTACCTGCCAGAAGAGTGTGCCGATAATATTCTCTGGCTCAAGACCGTTCTCAACTGCCTGTCGATAGAGGGTCCATGATTTAAATGGGTCACGAGATCCGAGCGCATCACCAAGAGCAAAGACGTTGAACTCTTCTTTATCCGCCGTAGCCTTGGCGGAGGCGGACTTCCCTTCACACACAACCACCTTCTCTGCATTCTTTTCAAATACTTTTTTGAGATCGGCCAAGACTTTTCCTTCGAGGACAATAAAAATATTCGTTGACTCTTTCATCAATGACACCAGATCAGGCAATTCTTCTTTGGCGCTGCGATTTTCGGTGACTCGATCGAGAAAGACAATATATTTATTAGAGAACAATCCTTGCCCTCCGACATGTTCTTGTACCACTGCAGGACTCCATGTGTCACCATCGATGCGTACATAGGTCGCATCGGGACGTTTGGTTCGCAACGACGTTACCAATGCATTTGCCTTATCAGCAGCTGCAGCCGTATCTGTGCCATGAAAAACATACAACATATTATTTTAACTCACCCCAGTTAGCACCCAACGATCGCTCCGCTCTCAACATCACTCCATATATATCCTTCGGATTCACGACTGATTCCATAATTTCCAAAATTTTCTTTGAAACTTCCTCAGCTTTGTCGTCACGAATTTCAAATACCAATTCATCGTGCACCTGTAGCAATGGATACACATCATCCTCCAGTTTTTCTTTTTTAATATATGCATCCACCTCGATCAACGCCAACTTGATCACATCAGCTTCGGTTCCTTGAATCGGCGCATTGAACGCCATACGTTCTGCCGATGCGCGAATATACGGAATCTTGGAATCCAATCCTTCGAAATAACGACGACGACCAAAGAATGTTTCGGTATACCCTTTTCGTGCCGCATCAGCTTTGACCTGGTCGATATATGCAGCCAATGTCGAGAACGTTTCGAAATATTCATTCATAAATGTCTGCGCCTCTTCGCGACTTGTTCCCAAATTTTGTTTCAATGCCAAAACTCCCATGCCGTAGAGAATTCCGAAGTTAATCACCTTGGCCTTGCGACGCATATCAGAAGTGACTTCGTTAATCGGAACTTTGAAAACCGAAGCTGCGACCGATGCATGAACGTCTTCCCCTTTTTTGAAAATCTCAATTAGTTTTTTATCACCTGACAAAAAAGCAGCGATGCGCAATTCCATTTGAGAATAATCCAACGAAACCATCGTAAATCCTTTTTCAGGAATAAAAGCATTGCGAATCGCTTTGCCCAACTCCGACTTGATCGGAATATTTTGTAAATTCGGGTTCAATGAAGCCATACGTCCCGTCGTTGTACCCGAAGGAATAAAGTCCGTATGCAATCGATTGTTAGCATCGAGTTGTGGAGGAATGGCATCGATATAGGTAGACAATAACTTTTGCAGTTCACGATATTCAAAAATCATTGGCACCATCGGATGCAGATCGCGCAATTTCTCCAACTCCGATTCACGCGTCGAACGCGCACCGCCTCCAGTCTTCTTCATGTTCTTCCCTACCAACCCCAACTTATCAAACAAAATTTCACCCAATTGTTTTGGTGAATTGATATTAAATTCCACACCAGCTCCCTCCCAAATTGTTTTTTCCAAACGAGAAAGTTCTGTATGATACCGCTTCCCTAATTTTTCCAAAAATGGCTTATCAATTTTGACACCTCGTTCCTCCATGCGATGAGTGATCGGTATCAATGGCAATTCAATCGTCTCATACACTTTTCGTAAATTACGCTTATCCAATTCCTCAAAAATCATTTTCTTGGCCACTTCAAAAGAATCCGTATTTCCAAAATTCAACACATCTTCAATACCCGGATTGGTGACATTCGAATTGACCAACCAGAGTGCAATGCCCGTCTTTTCCAATTCATCTTTTGAAACTGCAGGATACAAAGACATTTGTCCGGCCGCATCAGGAGCACTTCCTACCGTATCTCCCTGCCCCGCAGCAACAGGAGCCACCATCTTCTGAGAACTTTTACCAGCCAGAACATTTTCCAATCGCTGACCGAGTGTACGGAATTCCAATTCACCCCACAATGCTTTTACTTTTTTGAGATCCAACGCCTCTCTAAATGTCTTCTCAGGAAATACAAACTCGATCGGCGCATCACGACGAATGGTTGCCAACATCTTACTGAACTCTGCTTCTTCTTTATTATCTTTTAACAACTGAACAATACGTGGAGTGATTCCCGCTTTGATAAAAGCATCTTCA
>CALREM010000050.1 GCA_943355185.1 Candidatus Nomurabacteria bacterium
GGTAATGTCGTTTTATCTGTTAGTCAAGAAAGACGGTATCGATGAATTTCTACGCATTGTCACACCTATCCGACATCATGAATACATTATTCACCTCTGGAAGCGTTCTCAGCGTAAAATGGCACTCTGGCTGCAAGGACAAGCTATACTTGGTTTGATTGTAGGAGTCTTGGTGTACATCGCACTGATGATTGTGGGCATCAAACATGCCTTACTTTTGGCACTTCTCGCCGCGACATTAGAGATTATCCCTATCTTCGGTCCGATTGTTGCTGCTGTCCCTGCACTTTTTGTCGCATTCTCTGCGTCTGGACTAGGTACGGTTCTTCTTGTTCTGGGTCTATACGTTATTATTCAACAAGTTGAAAACCATCTGTTGTATCCGTTGGTTGTTCGTAAAATCGTGGGTATATCACCGATTGTGGTTATTATTGCGGTCCTTATCGGTGCAAAATTGGCTGGTTTACTCGGTGCCTTGGTGGCGGTACCGATCTCCGCCGCATTTATGGAATATGTAAATGATTTGGAGAAGGATAAAAGGTAGGTTAGACTGATTCTCAATGCTCAAACCCTTCTATATCACCACAACACTGCCGTATGTAAACGCCGATCCTCATATCGGTTTTGCTATGGAGATCATCCGCGCCGATACGATTGCTCGCGTCAAAAAGCTGGCAGGGCACGAAGTGTTTTTCAATACCGGAACCGATGAGCACGGTCTCAAGGTGTACCGCAAAGCTAAAGAACAAAACATCGATACGCAAACATATGTCGATGGTTTGTCTAAAAAATACAAAGAACTGTTACCTCAGCTCGGCATCTTGCCTGAAATCGCATTTATCCGAACGACTGATCCGCGCCACAAGAGGGCGGCGACTGAATTTTGGAATAGAGTAAATGCCAACGGCTTTATTTATAAAAAAGCTTACTCGATCAAATATTGCGTCGGGTGTGAACTCGAAAAGACCGAGTCAGAACTGCATGAAGGACGGTGTCCATTGCATCCGGCTCAGGATCTTGAAACGATCGAAGAAGAAAACCATTTCTTCAAGTGGAGTCAATTTCAGGAAAAACTTTTAACTTTTTATGAAGCTAATCCAACCTTTGTTATCCCTGATTTTCGTTTTAATGAAATAAAAGCATTTGTCGCACGTGGTTTGGAAGATTTTAGTATTTCACGTTTGGCGAGCAAGATGCCGTGGGGGGTGCCAGTACCAGGGGATGCGACTCAGGTTATGTATGTGTGGTTCGATGCCTTGGTGGATTATATTTCGACCCTTGGATGGCCAGATGATGACGCATCATTTACAAAGTGGTGGATAGAAACAGGTGGAGCGGTTCAGTATTGTGGCAAAGACAATCTTCGTCAGCAAGCAGCGATGTGGCAAGCGATGCTCATGGCCGCAGATCTGCCTCCATCAAAGACAATTGTGATCAACGGCTTTATTACGGGTGACGGTGGTTTGAAGATGTCCAAATCACTTGGCAACACTGTTGACCCATTGGATATTGTACGTGATTATGGCACCGATGCGTTGCGTTATTATGTGTTGCGTGAACTGACAGCATTTGAAGATAGTCCGTTTACGTCGGAGAAATTCAAAGATGCCTACAATGCACATTTGGCAAATGGCATAGGTAACCTCACCAGTCGTATTCTCAAAATGGTCACGACCTATGGCATTACGCTTTCGGAAGCAGAAAAAAAGATGCGCTATTATACTGAAGAAATCGCCGATCAATTCACGCACTCATTTGATCTATCAAAAAAGACAGGGGAAGTCTGGCAGAAGATTGCGATGCTCGATGAACATATTCAACGCACAGAGCCTTTTAAGAAGATAAAGACTGAGCCTGAAGATGCAAAGAAAGACGTTCATGAAATTCTCGTACATCTCTACGAAATCGCTTTGATGTTGGAACCATTCCTCCCAGAAACTGCTGTAACCATTCAGACTTTGATTAAGGAAAATAAAATGCCCGAGCAACCATTGTTCATGCGGAAGTAATATGAAATATATCGATATTCATGGTCACGTGAATCTTCCACAGTTTGATGTGGACAGGGAAGAAGTCTTTGCGCGAGCAGCTGCGGCAGAGGTCGGCATGATTATTATTGGAACCGATATAGAGTCTTCTGTGCGTGCGGTTGAATTGGCGCATGCTCATGAAAATGTGTGGGCAGTCGTTGGTATTCATCCAACGGAAGTTTCTGCATTGCAGAGGCCTGACCTCGGAGGTCAGGCCTCTGCAGTTTCCGTATTAAAAGAATTATCACGCAATCCAAAGGTGGTGGCTATTGGTGAGTGTGGTTTGGATTATGTCAGCTCAACTCCGGAAGAAATTACACAGCAAAAGGAATTATTTATACAGCATATTCTTTTGGCCAATGAGATAGGGAAGCCACTGATGCTCCATGTACGAAACGGGAAAGAGATGAAAGGTGCATACCAGGAAGCTCTGAGCATTCTGAAGGTTCATGCGCAGGTGCGTTTTAATTTTCATTTCTTCGCTGGTACACCTCAGGATGCGGCAGATATCGTGGCTTTGAATGGAACCATTTCTTTTACGGGCGTGCTCACCTTTACCAAGGATTACGATGTGGTCATCCGTACGGTTCCACTTACTCATATTATGTCAGAGACAGATTGTCCGTTTGTGGCCCCAATTCCGTATCGAGGGAAGCGCAATGAACCGGCCTATGTTATTGAAGTAGTAAAAGCGATTGCACGGATTCGTGGAGAAGACGAGGGGAAAGTGACGCGGCAATTACTCGAGAATGCCAGGGCGTTTTTCGTACTAAGGTAGGATGCGTTACAGAGGCCTGACCTCCGAGGTCAGGCCTCTGTAACGCTGAAAACTTCAGCATTTCTTGAGACCTTTTTGATACGGAATTCATACTGCCTTGGTATAGTGATATAAGCCTCTCGTTCCTTCAAAGCTCTTGCGAAACTATAATTCATGTGGTAGTCTCGTGATATATTATTAGTAATCGCAGTAAGTCCCCGTAAGGGGTTTTGTGAAGAATATCTTATATATTCCAACGAAGCACTGACTGCACATATATTCATGAATGACATGCACGATGACCGTTTATCGGTCTATGAGATAGGATACCTTATCGTATCATCAGTACCAGAAGAGAAAGTTTCAGGTGAAGTAGAAGCCATCAAAAAGATGATCGCCGATGCTGGTTCAACCGTTATTACGGAAGAAGCACCATACGCTCAGGATCTCGCATACACGATGCGCAAGAAGATGGTTTCAGGTGGGTATGAAAAGTATGATGCCGCTTACTTTGGTTGGATCAAGTTCGAAGTCGGGTCGGACAAGATAGAAGCGCTCAAAAACAGTATTGAAGCCCATCCTTCAGTACTCCGTATGCTTCTTATCACGACAGTCAAAGAAAACACCTATTTGAGTAAACGTGCTCCCGCTATTGCTTCTACTATGAAGGTTGGCGAGGAGGCTTCTGAGGAGATTAAGGATGCTACACCTGTGGTATCGCCTGAAGAAATAGACAAGAGCATTGATGCAATGGTAAAAGAGGCGTAACATATAACCATAAAATCCATTATGTATCTCAACAAAGTATTGCTCATTGGTAACCTGACTCGCGATCCTGAACTCAAAGCTCTTCCATCAGGAAGTAAAGTTGTCACTTTTGGCCTTGCGACAAACCGCGTCTTCAAAGACAAAGAGGGGAATCGTCAAGACAGTACAGAGTTCCACAATATCGTTGTATTCGGTCGCACAGCAGAGACTGTCGCTCAGTATATGAAGAAAGGCTCTCAGATCTATCTCGAAGGACGTTTACAGACTCGTTCATGGGACGATAAGAG
>CALREM010000051.1 GCA_943355185.1 Candidatus Nomurabacteria bacterium
TCGATGTTGAAGAGAGCGAACAAAAGCGTTCACCCCGTGCACCTTTTATTACCTCCACTCTGCAACAGACAGCCAGTTCACGTCTTGGCTTTTCTCCATCACGAACAATGGGTATCGCACAGAAACTCTACGAAGCCGGTCATATCACCTACATGCGTACCGACTCCACGAACCTTGGATCTCAAGCGCTGGGTCAGATCGCTGCAGTCGTGGAAAAAAATTATGGAAAGAACTATCTCCAGTTCCGAAAGTACAATGCCAAAAGTAAAAATGCTCAGGAAGCTCACGAAGCCGTTCGTCCAACCAAGCTCGCCAAAGAATCCGCAGGTCTCAATGATGAACAAAAAAGATTGTATCGTCTGATCTGGCAACGTACCGTCGCTTCTCAGATGACTGATGCTGCCATCGCTCGCACCAAAATCATTGCCAACATCACCAAAGACAGTATTCCTGATTTTGAAGCTACAGGTTCTCGCGTGATTTTTGATGGCTGGCTCAAAGCTGATCCTGAATCTGCTGGTGAAGATGTACAACTTCCTTCATGCACAAAAAATGAACCGATTGATCTTGTTTCTATCGATACCGAAGAAAAACAGACGCAACCACCTCCACGCTATACCGAAGCAGGTTTGATTAAAGAATTAGAAAAACGCGGCATCGGTCGCCCTTCTACGTATGCCTCGATCACCAAGACTATCGAAGATCGTGGGTATGTCTCAAAAGAAAATAAATCAATTCGCCCTACAGATACCGGCGATGTGGTTTCTTCATTCTTGGAAGAATACTTCCCTTCATATATCAGTGACTCGTTTACCGCAGACATGGAAGACAAGCTTGACGAAATTGCCGGCGGTACACGCAAATATTTGACAACTCTCAAAGAGTTCTATGGTCCATTTCATAAAGAAGTAAAATCAAAAGAAGATATTGCAAAGATCACCCACCTTGGCAAAGCCGATCCAAAATTCAAATGTCCAAAATGCGGAACTAGTCCTATGGAGATCAAGCTGGGACGCAATGGTAAATTTATTTCATGTACCCGATACCCTGATTGTGATGGTGCGCTGACGATGGAAGGTATTGAATTTAAAAAAGATGAACCGATCGGCATCGATCCAACTACCAATCTTCCCATCTTCGTTCTCAATGGTCGCTTTGGTCCGTACGTACAGCTCGGTATAAAGCCGCCGAAAGAAAAGAAGAAGCGTCTCTCCAAGAAAGCTTTAGCAGCGGCCCAAGCTCTTGCTGTAGCGCAAGGAGAAACTGTTCCCGTACAAACTCCAGAAGAGACTATTCCAAAAACACCAAAACCAAAAATGGCCTCTATTCCAAAAACAATGGACCCATCCAAAGTCACCATTGCCGATGCTCTCAAATATCTCAGTGTCCCTCGCCTCCTCGGTGTTGATCCAAAAACCGGCTTAGATGTCACCGCTTCCATCGGTCGCTTTGGTCCATTCGTTGTATCCGATGCCAACTTCCGCTCTATTAAAATCCCTGATGACGTCTACGAGATTACCTTCGAACGCGCCCTCGAACTTCTCGCCATTCCCAAAAAACCAGGTCGTGGACGATTTGCAAAGAAGAAGTAATTCTATAAACTAAAATTCTTCAACGAATAAATCTCTTCGTTGTCATCCTTTTGAACTTCAACCGGAGAACGATCGTCAACTGCATTTTCAGGTGCAGCATCGAGAGCACTTCCGCCATCTGTAGAAATGGAAGCCGAGACATTCGCCACACCCTGAACACCTTCACCCCCTGTCTTATTTAACTTCTCTAAAAGTCCCTTCAAATCATCAGGACTAAAGAAATCAATCGTAACTGTTCCGCCCTCTTTGTTTTTTTCAATACGCACACGAGTACCAAGCGATTCGGTAAAATTGCGTTCCATTTCTATAATCGCAGGATCGAGATATTTATCTTTGTTACGAATACGTTCGGTGGCCACACGACGTGCCAAACCTTCGGCTTCACGCACAGTGAGCTTCTTGGTGATAATTTCCTTAAAGAGAACTATTTGTTCTTCTGGACGATCAACAAGCATCAACAACGGACGAGTGTGACCTTCGGAAATCTTTCCTTCTTCAAGTGCTGTAATCATATCTTCCGGCAGCGAAAGAATGCGCAATGAGTTGGAAACGTATTCGCGACTCTTGCCTACCTTCGTTGCAATTTGTGCCTGCTTGAGACCAAATTCTTTTGCCAACCGTTCGAATGAACGCGCACGATCGACAGGGTTAAGATCTTCACGCTGTAAATTTTCGATAATGGCGAGCTCGAGCTTGAGGCGACCATCTTCTTCGCCCGTTTTAATGAGTGCAGGAACTTGTGCCAAACCTGCCAAGCGCGATGCGCGCAAACGACGTTCACCAGAAATCAATTCGTACTCAACAGACATTCCTCCCCCATCGTGATAGACCTCTTTTCGAGTGACGATCAGTGGCTGTAGCACGCCGTACATACGAATAGACTCGGATAAATCTTTGAGCTTGGCTTCATCGAACTCACGACGTGGCTGATAAGGGTTTGGATTGATCTTCTCAACCTCGATCCAAAAGACTGCATCATTTACAAAAGTTGTTGACATGCTAGGATTTTAGCAGAAGAAACGAATTATGAAAAATAGAACAAAACAAGAACCTGTCTTATTCGGATACTTTTCACCACCAATCGATAAGGATACTGCTCTGATTATATCAATCAAACCAGGCAAATCTTCGCCCTTAAAGAAGAAAAAGAAATCTTGATCAACGTGCCGCTCCTGCGGCTTTTTTATTTCTTCTTATTTGATTTTAAGCCCAATTCTTGTAGACTGGTACATATTGCCGGGATGGCGGAATTGGTAGACGCACACGACTCAAAATCGTGCGGAGTAATCCATGGGAGTTCGATTCTCCCTCCCGGCACCAGATGGGCGAGGTCTACCCTCGCCGTCCATATATATGAAACCCAAAATCCTCATCATCGTCGGTCCTACCGCAGTCGGTAAAAGTGACCTAGCCGTAGAGCTTGCCCAGAAATTCAATGGCGAGGTTATTTCTGCCGACTCACGCCAAGTCTATACTGGCCTCGATATCGGTACAGGCAAAATCACTTCAGAAGAAATGAAGGGTGTTCCACATCACCTCCTCGACGTTGCCAATCCTCAAGATCAATTCACTGTCACTCAGTGGAGAGCTCTGGCTGAAACTGCAATCGCTGACATTATCAATCGTGGCAAACTACCGATCCTTTGTGGCGGTACCGGATTTTATATTTCTACTCTCATCGACGATATCACCCTTCCCGATGCACCTGCTGACCAAGCACTCCGCGATGAACTCAGTACCAAAACTATTCCTGAACTTTTTACTCTGTTAGAACAAACAAATCCCGAACGAGCTCAAAGTATGAACCAAAGCGACAAGAACAATCCTCGCCGTCTGATTCGCGCTATCGAAATCGCTCGTCATGCCGCTACTACCGAAGCGTCTGCATCCCCAACTCCGACTGCTCATGAATCAAGTTATGATCCCTTGTGGATCGGTATCAATCTTCCCTTACCCGAACTCCACACCAAGATTCAAAACCGTTTAGAAAAACGTATCAACCAAGGTATGATCACCGAAGTTCAAAATCTGCATGACACAGGTGTCTCCTGGGAACGCATGGAAGAGCTCGGTCTTGAGTATCGATACATTGCTCGACAGATCCAAGGAACGATTACGCTCGAAAAGATGCGTGAGAAATTGGTAACTGAAATCAATCAGTATGCAAAACGTCAGATGACCTGGTTCAAGAGAAATAAACTGATTCGTTGGTTTACTCCTGCTGACGTTGAAGCTATTGAAACAGAAG
>CALREM010000052.1 GCA_943355185.1 Candidatus Nomurabacteria bacterium
AGGGGAAGACCAGGACCAACGTCATCGTCGAATTCAAATATATCGAGTTCTTTGCCGAGCTTACGGTGATCGCGCTTTTCGGCTTCTTTCATCATGACTTCATAGGCATCGAGCTCCTTTTTTGTATTGAAAGCCAGTCCGTATATGCGGGTGAGCTGTGTATTCTTTTCATTGCCACGCCAATAGGCACCTGCGAGGTGGGTGAGTCGGAATGAGTCGGGAGCGATCTCCTTTGAAGGGTTGTCACTGTGTCCACCGCGACAGAGGTCAGTAAAGGTGTCAGCTGAGTAGAGAGTGATCGGTTCCTTTTTGGCGATGATCTCGTCGATGAGTTCGCTCTTGTATTTGTTTGTCCCAAATGCAGCACGTGCTTCGTCGGCTGTAACTTGTTTGCCGGACATAGCGGACCACTTTGGCAAAAGCTGGCGCATCTTCTTTTCGATATCCTTGAGATCGGCGTCGGTAATCGGTTTGGAAAATTCGAAGTCGTAATAAAAGCCATTGTCTATGGCTGGTCCAATGGTTGGTTTTGCATCGGGATGGAACTCAAGAACTGCTGCTGCCAGTAAGTGTGCGAGCGTATGACGTTTCGCTTGGAGGTGAGGATCAAGTTGGTTCATGTTTTTGTAGCAATAACTGTAGCATTTTTATATGAGAGGCGGGAGGGGAGTTGACTGGTAGTAAATATGGTGTTGTGGAGCTTTTTTCTTTACAAAATAGTTAACGATCCCTGGGATGCTCTATTTTTACGGTTAGTTAAGACTACAACACAATTATTTATTTCATGAAACTATCCTCAGAAATTTTGGATAGTATACTTTACTCACTTATTTATGAATAATTTTGATACATTAAAATTTGATGAGTTGAAGGATCGCACTGAAACTTTCTTCAAAGAAATTGGCGAAGTATTTTGCCCTTATTTTCAAGATAAGGTTACTTTTAACGCAAAAGGTTTAGAACACCTAAAATTTAAGACTAAACATCATGCTCGTCCTCAGGCTGATCAATATGTAAGATTTAAGATTCTTCATCTTGCTCCCGAAGTTCTCAAACTCTCCAGGACCATTCAGGGCATATCGCATACTAAGACATTTGAATATATACGAAGCAACGCGCGTACGGAGTATATTCTGAAGGACGTTTCTTATTATGAATTTATTGCCATTTTAGATGATAAGCAAGAAAAGAAGAGGGTGAGGGTAGTTGTAAAACAGATTGAGCAGGGACCTAAATATTTTTGGAGCGTCATCCCCTTTTGGAAGATGGATAAAGAGACGCGCAAAAGGAAAATGAATAGTGCTCATTTAGAAGTTGATTAAACGAAAAACACCACCTATGAGGGTGATGTTTTTTGATGGCACTTGGGTACGGTTTGGATAAACATTGACCGTGAGAGGGCAAAGCCCATCCAAGCGCCACTACCAGACTAACATTACCAATGGTCATGGTCAAGAGTTAAATTGCATTGTAAAATATGATTGTTATATGACCCATTTTCGCTTTTCGAAAAAGACCCCTCTTCTAATTGTTATTCTTGTCGTCCTTGTCGCAATTTTTGTATATGCATTTCGTACTCCGGAAATAGTTCCAGCTATTCCGCTTGTAATTCCTTCTGAAAAACCGATAATCAAAAAAGAAGAAAAGTCTTCGGTATTGATATATCCAGAACAGATTGTGCCTGGTGATCCGGTATTTATCACTACTCATTCGACCTCGACAGTTTCAGAGATTTTATTTGATGGAAAAAAGATTTCTTTGATTACGTATAACGGATTGATTCATGGTCTGACGGCAATTGATTTTAATGAAAAGGTTCTCAAACATCAGGTGGTGGTAAAGCTGGTGAACGGTGAAGTGATCACAGTTCCTATTGTGGTGACTCCGCGGGAGAAAATAGAAAAGCCGTTGGGTATTCCGGATACGCTGGGAGGGAATACGACTGAAGCGAGTAAGACATTGATTCAAAATTTGGCAAAAGAAAATGCGGAGATAAATACGGTGACGAGTGGACCAGTTCAATTATGGAAAAAAGGATTTGAGATGCCACTGGCTGATGTATTTATTACGGATGACTATGGGTACGATCGTAAGACGGTTGGACAAACGATCCCTCATAAAGGAACAGATTTTCGTGCGGCAGTTGGGACGGAAGTGAAGGCACTGAATACAGGAGTGGTAAAGATCGCGCGTACGTACACAGTCTATGGAAACACAATCATCATCGATCATGGATTGGGAGTGCAGACGTTATATATGCATTTGTCGGAACTAAAAGTGAAAGAAGGGGATACGGTGAATGTGGGCGATGTGATCGGGCTCAGTGGAAAGACCGGCTATGCCGAAGGAGCACATCTGCATGTCAGTGTGAAAGTAAAAGGATTGTCGATCGATCCGATGGTGTTCCTGGGGTTTTGGGAGTAAATATCTGAATACTATTTTTGTGGTGGGATGTCAATAATATATTGACATAGATATATCATTATGTTATTATATGAATATAAGTAGGGTGTACCTATTTATAAGGCTTAACAAAGCCTTTTCTTTGAAAACATAAACCAAGGTAACAACACCTTGAGCACGATCATTAATAATTGATTTTGCTCTAAAGTTCAAAAGTAAGGTTATGAAAATTCGCGCACTCCTCGCCGGTATCGCCCCGCTCCTCATCAATCGCATGACACCTGAGACGCTCGAAGGTCTGCGGACGAAAGTCCACGCGCCCAAAGCAAAAGATCTGTCGCCGAAACAAGAGGCGACCAACAAGATCTATCGTCGTGACGGAAAAGAAGGACCGATGGGAATTCCGACGCTTAATCTGCTCGCGGCCATCAAAGCTGCTGGCCGGTTCCACAAGTTCGATGGCAAGAAGGCGGTTTCGACTGCCGAGGGTACTCTGCTCTATTCGTTTCTCTCAATTGAGGAAGAATTCCTGCCGTTCGCAAACAATGATGCCAAGGGCGAAATCCCGTGGGAAGCCGACATGCGTCGGGGCACCTGCATGGACATCGCTGTCTGCATCGTTCGCCCGAAGTTCAAAAATTGGGAGCTCGACGTCACCTTCCAGGTGGACGGCAAGCAGGCCAAGGAAAGTCTGATTCGTCAGCTCGTCGATACCGCCGGCTCGAAAGCGGGTCTCTGCGATTTCCGTCCCAACAAGGGTGGACCTTTCGGCCGTTTCGCGGTCAAGAAGTGGGAGGTCGAGATGGAAGAGTCCGATAAGCAGGGCGCTGCAGCCGACATGGCCGAAGAAGAAACCGAAGCCTCGGCATCGGCTGCGAACAATGGTCACAATCGCGTGGCCGAGCTCGCGGGGAAGTAAAACTTCTATGTGTGAAAAGTGGAGGTTGGTCTCATGACCAACCTCCACTCCTATTTTATTTTGCGGTTAGGTCTAGTCCGTCACGGTTAACTCTTGTTCCGTATGCTCGACTGGGCTAGTCTATGGGGCGGGGAAGTAACATTCCCCGCCAGACTTTCTTGATTTGTTCTTTGTAGCAGTCCCGCGCACACCTCGCTGTTGCTCAGTTAGCTGCAGTTGACTAGGTCACGGTGCCGCTTAGTATGGGCCGCGGAGGTTTTACCCTCCGCGGCAAAATTTCTTAACGTGCCGTATCGCGCGGTCTAGTGCACTAAATTAGTCTAGACTTTCGTGGACGTAACGTTGTCTAAGGAAAGCGCATATCAGCAATGATATGCGCTTTAAATTTGCATGTTTTATAAATGTATGTTATGGTTAAATTAGATTGAAAATGAATTTTGGGGTGGCGCGAGCTGGTCTAGCTCACTGTGGCCTGACGTGGCTGTGTCGCTATGTATGGGGCGGGGAAGT
>CALREM010000053.1 GCA_943355185.1 Candidatus Nomurabacteria bacterium
CTTTCACTCTCTGTTTTTGGCGGATTGGTATTTGGTAGTGCTTTCGCCCGAGCACTTTTGGCAGATGTAAAAGATAAGGTGGATATCAATGCATATTTTACACTCGATGCACCTGAGGCGGATATTCTTGCTTTGCAAAAAGAGATCAAAGCCATGGCCGAAGTTTCAAAGGTTGAGTATGTTTCAAGTGATGTGGTTTTAGCTCAATTCAAAGAAAAATGGCATGACAATGCACTCATCATGCAAGGTCTCGATGAAATCGAAGGCAATCCGTTCCCTGCGGTGCTCAATATTAAAGCGGTTAACCCTGGTCAGTACGGCAGTATTGCCAGTTTCCTCGAGCAAAAGAATCCAACTGCCGCCGACGGCACTCCTTTGATTGAGAAGATTAACTATCAACAGAACAAGTTGATCATCGATCGCTTAGGTCGCATTATTCCAGCAATCGAACAATCTGGTTCAGCTATTGCACTGGTCTTGGCTTTGGTCGCCATCATTGTTGTGTTCAATACCATTCGTATTATTATCTACACCTCTCGTGACGAGATTGCCGTTATGAAATTGGTAGGAGCAAGTAATATCTATGTTCGTGGTCCATTGGTTGTTTCGGGAATTATGTACGGTATTGTTTCAGGAATCATTACGCTTATCTTGATGGCTATCTTTGCCTATTGGAGTGATGCAGTGCTATTACGTATAGCTGGTGTCCAAGTCGCTTCTGATTTCGAACTGGTGGTCAACATTCTCTCTCGTTATTTTGTGCAAAACTTCGGTCAGATATTTATTATGATTATGGGGGCCGGTGTTATTGTCGGGGCAATGTCGAGTTATATTGCGGTGCGAAGATATTTGAAGGTGTAAAGTAGGTAGGCGTCAAGAGTAGACAATCATTCAGCGCTCGCCTAAAATAGGGGAATGAAAAAAACCGCTGGCCATAAATATATTTTTATTATTGGTGGCGTGATGTCGGGAGTTGGTAAAGGGGTCGCTAGTTCGTCTCTCGGCACCCTCCTCTCTGCCAAAGGTTTCCGAGTTAATTTAGTAAAAGTCGACCCTTATCTCAACGTCGACGCCGGAACAATGAACCCCACCGAACATGGTGAGGTTTTTGTTTTAAATAGTGGACTAGAGACTGATCAGGATATGGGTAACTACGAACGCTTCCTCGGTCGTGATCTTACCAACGACGATTATATTACCAGTGGCATGATATACAAGCACGTCATCGAGAAGGAACGTGCACTGGGGTATGGTGGCAAGTGCGTCGAAGCGATTCCACACATTCGCGACGAGATTGTTGGGCGTTTCGAACATGCTGCACGCACCAACAAGTCTGATATTTCTATTTTGGAAATCGGGGGAACAGTTGGGGATTATCAAAACATCATGTTTATCGAAGCGGCACGCGTGCTCAAGATGCGTCACCCCGACGACGTTATCTTTATTATGGTGAGTTATTTACCAACTCCAGGAAAGCTGGGTGAAATGAAGACTCGTCCGACACAGCACGCTGTACAGCAGTTGGCTTCGTATGGGGTAAATACAGACATCATTATTGCTCGCGCCGAAACTGCCCTTGATGAGCGTCGCAAAACCAAAATTGCTGTGGCCTGCAATATTCACCCGAAGTGTGTGATCTCAGCGCCCGATATCGAAAGCATATACGATGTACCGATCAACTTTGATCAGGATCATCTCGGAAATATTGTCTTGGAAGCATTGCATATATCTCCACGCAAGACGACGGATGAATTTAAGACCTGGAAAAAGATGGCGCGTGGCATCAAAAATTCTTCCCATAATCAGGTCGACATTGCGATCGTTGGAAAATATTTTAATACGGGAGATTTTACCCTCACTGATGCATACCTTTCAGTTCTCGAAGCAGTGAAGTTTTCTGCATATGCGGCCGGAGTCAAAGCGGTTATTCATACGGTCAATGCGCGTGATTTTGAAAAAGGAAAGATCGATTATAGTTCATTGGATACCTATCACGGCATTATTGTGCCGGGTGGTTTTGGTGAGACGGGCATCGAAGGGAAGATCAATGTGATCCGCTATGCTCGCGAAAAGGGGATTCCATACTTTGGTTTGTGTTACGGCATGCAACTGATGACAATCGAATATGCCCGTAATGTTCTTGGTCTCAAGGGTGCCAATACAGCCGAGATCAATCCTCGTGCTGCACATCTCCTGATTGATATTATGCCTGAACAAAAGAAAAAGATTGCCGAAGGGAACTATGGTGGTTCAATGCGTTTGGGAGCTTACACGGCACAGATTTTTGTTGATACGATTGCACACGAAGCATATGGGGCAGACGAACGATTTGCCGGCAAGAAGAGTAAAAAAGCCAAGGCGGTTAAAGGGGTTCTTAAAATCGAAGAACGTCATCGCCATCGCTATGAAGTAAATCCAGAGTATATCGAACAATTGGAAGCTGCTGGTCTTATTTTCTCCGGTAAATCTCCTGACGGTATGCTGATGGAGATTGCTGAGCTTCCTCTCTCCGTACACCCGTTCTTTGTGGGTACACAATTTCACCCAGAATTTCTCGCTCGTCCACTTGCTCCACACCCACTCTTTACTGCATTTATGAAAGCTTCAAAAAAGAGAAAGTCTCAGCAGCCTGTTTCTGTCGTAGAAAAAGAAAGTGCAGAAGAAGTGTTGACGACGTATACCTTGGCGTATAGGAAGTAAGAGCTGCCTTCGCTCACAGAACTTCGGCGTAACAAAGAAAAAACACTACGCAGGATGGCGTAGTGTGGTGAGGTGGAAGATTGCGTTCTATCGCCCTAAAAGAGAGAGATGATGTGCTTCAGCTAGCTCTGGACTTGATATGTGCACCCGAGGATCCGTCCATTGGAGTACAGAAGGAGTGAGAAGTGTCTCTGTATCATTCCATTGGAAATAAGTAGACCAATCTCCCCGTGTTTCAATATACCCCCTGGGTTTGAACAGTTCTTTATCCAGGAAGCAACCGAATACGTGACGATGATAGACACCTCTGAGAGGTGGCCATTTGCCAGATTCTGTCTCTGTTCCCAATGCAGACAGAATAGGCGTAGGTGTCAGGTGGTATGTTTCTGGATTTATGAAGCAGAGTTCTTCTGCGAGTCCGCGCATTGCAGTCTCGTAAGGAGTCTCGTCGATCTTCATTGTTTCACCAATACCTGCGTTTCTCCTGAGTTTCGATATTCCGGTCTGTCTGTGTGTCTGTCGAGTCTCCTGGAGCTCAAGGATACCATCTCCTGTGTCGTAGTAGACGCAGATGACAGCGACATGTACAGTCATGAGCGGATATTGTCTGTTCCAATCGACACTCACTTGGTGTCGATTGATTAATTCCAGGAATTCCTCCATGGTTCTCACTGTACCATCTCCCCATTTTACAGTGATTCCCAGGTCGCTCAGAATGCCGTTGATATTTGCTTCGGTATAATCGGGAATAGTGGTCAGACTAGCTAGAGCCTTCATAGTTTTTCAGTGTGCTTTCTGTGGTTGATTGTTGCATTGTCTGATCATTTTATACCTCTTTTGAAGCGTGTTGGCAATGTCTCCGTAGAGGCCTGACCTCTGAGGTCAGGCCTCTACGAGGGAGATACTTGAATATTAGGTGATTTTAACGTATTTTGTAGAGGTGTTAGAAAGGGGAAAGAGAGAATATAACTTTGCCAGATCATGTACGGTCCGTGTTAGGCTTCAGTAACGTAGAGAATATAACTTTGCCAGATCAAGAATGGTTCATTTTAAATCCCAAGTATAGTAAGTATATAAATTGCCAGATCATGTACGGTCCGTGTTAGGCTTC
>CALREM010000054.1 GCA_943355185.1 Candidatus Nomurabacteria bacterium
ATTCTCGACACAACTCGAAAAGATTTTAGGATTGGGTGGGCACCAGAAGGCTGGAGTAATCTCTACACCTATCTCAAAAAGAAAGGTTGGAATGATACAGTCATTGAAAAAGCAGGTCTGGCCAAAAAAGGAGATCGAGGTGATTTCTATGATCGTTTCCGTGGACGTATCATGTTTCCGATCGCTGATACGAGTGGACGAATCATCGCTTTCTCTGGACGTATTCTCAAAGATGATGGCAAGTCTGCAAAATATCTCAATAGTCCCGATACTCCGTTGTATGATAAATCCTCGGTCCTATATGGACTCGACAAAGCCAAGAGTGAGATTCGTCGTTTGAATTATTCTATTTTAGTGGAAGGACAAATGGACTTGGTGATGTCACATCAGGCTGATATAAAAAATACCGTGGCTGCTTCGGGAACTGCTTTGGCAGATGATGGAGTAAATAAGATTGGGGTCGTAAATAATCTCGGTCTCATTCGTAGACTCTCTCCAAACGTTATTATTGCCTTTGATTCCGATTCGGCTGGTAAAAAAGCGGCTTTACGCGCATCTGGTATTGCATTGAGCATGGGAATGGATGTCAAGATTGCAGATATTGTTGGCGGTAAAGATCCTGCTGATATCGTAAAAGACGATCCTGCTCAATGGAAAGAGGTCTTGCGTAATACCAAGCCAGTGATCGAATTTGAACTTTCAAATGTCCTGCAGGAGATAACTGATCCGCGGAAAGTTCCGCGCGCATTACAGGATCGCATCTTTCCACTCTTGGCGCATATCGAAAAACAAACAGATCAGGATTATTTTGTAAAAATGATTTCAGAACAAGCACATATTCAGGCTAGTGCTATTTGGGATGATTTAAAGGTATTAAAGAAACGCTTGGATACCGAAGCTGCTGCAGCAACACCGGCTCCAAAAGCGGCGGGACCAAAAACCAGTAGCGAGATTTCAAAACGTATTGATTTGGTAGAACGACGCATGTTCGGACTTCTTAATCTTATGCAATCAGCTGGTGTAACTGGTACTGCAGAATACATACAACAAATCCAAAAGATTGCAGGAACTTCATATGATAGTCGTGTGGCTCGGACTCAAGCGATCATGAGTGATCTGTTATTTGAAGCAGAATCTTTCTTTGGCACCTCTCAGGATCGATGGGGTATTCATATGAAGGAACTTCTCTTTAACTTTGAAGAAGATGTGTTGAATGAAGAACTGATTGGTACCATGCAAGAGCTTCGTATAGCAGAGAAAGCGGGGGATCAGGCACGAGTAGCTGAATTGGCAACTAAATGTCAGGTATTGTCGATCCGTAAAGCGGAGATTCTGAAGCAAAGGAAGTAGGACAGAGCACAGTGAATCCCTTGCACTTCTGGGTCTCCTTGTTGTATAATCACCCGGATAACCCAAACCCTCTTTACACATGCCAAAAACAAAAAAGACGATCAAATCAAAGGCTACCAGTACCCGTAAACCAGCACCAGCACCAGCACGCGCATCGGCAAAGAAAAGTAGTACAAGTGCCAAGGCAAAGGATCGTCCTCGTACCTCTGCAAAACTAGATAAGAATGGCTTTGAACATAAGGCATTAAAACTGATCCAAAAAGGTCGCGATCGCGGCTTCGTCACATACGATGAAATTCTCAAAGAGTTTCCTCAGATCGAAAACGATATTATTTTCCTTGATGAACTGTACTCAAAACTATCTGTTGCCAACGTCGACATATTGGAAGGTGGAGGACTTCTCGAAGTTGAAGATTTGTCAGTAAAGAAACCATCTCAATACGGTGCTCGTCATGGATCTGATTCTGCATACGACTCCATCCAAATGTATCTCAAGGAGATTGGACAGTATCCACTCATTACGGCTGCAAACGAAAAGGAACTCGCCCGTCGTATCCAAGCTGGTGACCTCGAAGCCAAAAACCTGTTAGCAAAAGCAAACCTCCGTCTCGTAGTTTCAATTGCCAAAAAATACGTTGGTCGCAGTCCCGACCTCACTCTCCTCGACCTTATTCAAGAAGGAAACTTGGGTCTATTTCGTGCCGTCGATAAGTTCGATTGGACCAAAGGATACAAATTCTCTACCTATGCTACCTGGTGGATCCGTCAGGCTATCACTCGTGCTTTGGCTGACCAGTCTCGTACCATCCGTGTCCCGGTGCACATGGTGGAAACTATCGCCAAATACAAACAGATGGTTCGTCGTTTGACCCAGGATCTGGGACGTGAACCTTTGCCAGAAGAAATCGCTACAGAAATGGGCATGGACGTCAGCAAGATTTATCAAATTGAAAAGATCGAACAAGACGTCGTCTCTCTCGAAAGTCCTGTTGGTGATTCAGATGAAGAAAAATCTACACTCCAAGACTTTATTGCCGATGATAAAATTCTTTCACCTGATCAAGAGTCATCTCGTCGTATCCTTCGAGATCACGTCAACAGCATTCTCGATGATCTTTCAGAAAAAGAACGCAAGATTTTGGAAATGCGTCATGGTTTGAACGATGGTATCACTCATACACTCGAAGAAGTTGGGCGAGAGTTTGGTGTTACTCGTGAACGTATCCGTCAGATCGAAGCAAAGGCACATGAAAAGATCCGTCAGCACGGCAATATTGACCGTTTGAAGAACTATTAACCTATTCTCAGGAGCATTGAGACATTTATTTTGCTAGAATTAAGGTGTCGTGGGAATCAACCTCATCTTTCATAACATAGGATTTATATCGGGAGGCGCTATCGCACTTCTTTTTGCTCTCTTTGTGTATATCAAAGATCGTCACGCTATTGTAAATAGGACGTTCAGCTTGGCTTTCGTGAGTATAGCCGTTTTCTGTATTTCTCATGTAATTGGGGTTAATACAGCAGATCCATATATTTCACGAAACATCCTTATGTGGAACATATCAATCATTTGGATTGCCGTATTTTTGACACACTGTTCTTTCGCTCTCGTTGATGTGGTTCGCAAACAATACGTATTCATGTATTTTATGTACGGTTCAGCAGTACTGCTGACATTCGTGTACCTTATTTTTCCTGACACATTCTTACTCCCATCGGTACCCAAGATGTATTTTGTGAATTATTACAATCCAGGCACTCTCCACTGGGTCATGCGTTTGATTTTCGATGTTATCGTACCATTTTATTTTTTGGGATATCTGATATACGCATATAGGCATGTTGATGTGGTGATGCGTAATCGTCTGAAATATTTTTTTGTCGCCACATGCATAGGGTATACTATCGGATCTCTGGCAATACCATTGGTATATGATGTTGCTATCGATCCTGCGTGGGCAAGTCCGTTCGTTCCGATACTGGCTATACCGATGGCATATGCGATCGTACGTTATAACTTGATGGATATTCGTGTTGTTGCTCAAAGGGCATTTGTATTTGCAATGATTGTTGCAATCAGTAGTCTCGGGATATTTATGGTCGGGTATTTCAATTCGGTGGTTAATATATGGATACCACATTTTCCTTCTTGGATCTTTCCGGTATTAGCTAGCTGCGTTGCTGCTGGCCTTGGTTTGTTTACGTGGATCAAATTTCGTGAGACTGATCTTCTTAAATATGAATTTATCACCACGATGACTCATAAGCTCAGAACTCCACTCACTTCCATTAGATGGTCTGTTGAAAACCTTAATGTAATCGTACCGGTCTCTGGAAAAACCGATCTCGCCCACATTGAAGAAAGCGTCAATCATCTGATTGAATTGTCCAATGCATTGGCGGAGATTTCTTCGGAAGAACAAGTTGATTA
>CALREM010000055.1 GCA_943355185.1 Candidatus Nomurabacteria bacterium
AGCGGAGTCCGGGGAGGAGGTCATTTGAGTTTAGATTATTTCTGCAACGTCAGTATCTTCTGTGTCAGCACCATCTTCGTCTTGATGCACGCCATCAGCTCTCGCTTCTCTATGGTTGATCCCTCTTTGAGAAGATACTTCGCATATCCTCTGAGGTCTAACTCTTTGACTACCTCTGTTTTACTGCTCGTCATAAAATTCCTTTGAAATTTGTTCAGTCGCTCCACTTCCTCCTCGAACTTGTGCCTCATGCCGATTTCATTGATATCGAGATCGTCTATTATTCTGACTAGCTGATCGATAAGATCCTCCTCTCTCATATAGCCACCTTTGCAGTTGAGATCCCTTGCTCGCGAGCATCCGTAGTACACATATCGTGCTGTAGTTCCGTCCTTGAGCTGTTTGTACTTCTCATCTGCCGATATGCCCGATCCACAGTGGCCACAGTTAAGGAGCTTAGTGAAGGCAAATTCCTTCATCTCGGATTTCACGATGTGGTCACGTTTCAGCTGGGTCTGTACCGCTTCGAATAATTCCTTTGGTATGAGCGGTTCATGTTTTCCGGTATACCAATTTCCGCTCTTTTCTGGATACTCAAAGACTCCGTAGTAGAAGGGATTTTGCAATATTAGATATATATTCCCGAGAGCTAGATTTTTGTTGCCTTTAGATTTGAAATTTAATTCAAACTTCAGCCATTGATGTACTTTTCTACCTGACCACTTTTCATTCGCCACCTTATTGAACATCTGTTTGATTATCGGCCCACGCTCTGGGTCAATGATTGCGTGGCATCTCTTATCCACGTTCTTACTATTCAAATATCCTGTCGGTGCCACTCCTGGTCGCAGTCCCATCTCGCATCGTGTGCGTAATCCTCGCTTCACGTTGATCGCTCGGTTATCATTCTCCAATTTGGCTTGTGAGCCAAGAATCATCAGCAAGAATTTCTCGTTAGGATTGTTGGTAAATGTCTGACTGAACGTTCGCACTTCAACCAACAGCTTTGCATCTATCAAGTCCACAATTCTTCCCAAGTCACCTGCGTTTCTCGAAATACGGTCAGGTGCCCATGTCAGAATGCCGTTGAATTTGCCTTGCCGTATCTCATCTACGATCTCGTTGAAGATCGGCCGCTTGCCTGTTTCTTTGGCCGAGTGCGATTCTCGCTTAATAACCACTATTTCCAGCCCCTCACGATCCGCCAGTTGGAGCATCTCCTTGATCTGGCTGTCTATAGAGAGGACTTGCCGTTCCTCTGATTCCGTCGATTTACGAGCGTAAAGGCAATATTTTACCTTTACGGGGATTGCTACTTTGGCGGGAATCCCATCCGGCCTTTGTGTTTGTATATTTGTCATACAACACAAGGAATGACGCAACTCGCCCAAGGAGTCCAAGGCGTCGGAGTTGGTAACTAACTACACAGATTTTGACATGTAAGCTAGAGTGTAAAATGTCCTACTTATATGGGATAATATAAATCTACTAATTAATAATAAAAGATATGGATGTAATTTTATGCATAGTCGGAGTATTTCTTTTGTGGCAGGGTCAACTCAAGGTTTCAAAGACAAGTCAGCCTTGGCCTAAAACTAAAAAGACTGGACGTATTGTAGGAGGTGTTCTCTTGATCATTGGCCTACTTCTCATTAGTCCGATACTCTTTAAATAATTGCCTGTAATTTATTATGAGAATTTTTTCTCTTGCCACAAAGGAGGATATTAATGTCTATATCTCGACGCTCTTTTTGTTCATGATACCTATATTTTTAATGTTGCTCATTCCTTATTTTCTCTATACGTCGGCATTCATTGATGGTATAGCTTATATTTTTCACTTTATTAAAAATTTCCCTGTTTTACTACAGTGGCTTATTTTTACAGTAGTGCCAGGTTTGACCATCAGCTTTTTCTTATTCCGCGGCCCGAAGACGATTTTCATCGACGAAGGCACAATCGAAATTGAATACAAGTCAGGTGGTAGAGAAAAATTTCAAACCGCCGACATTGAGAGATTCATTGCATATAAAACAACTACTCCATGGACATGGGGTGATCTGTCAAAAGAGGTTAATTATTCGAGCCTGATTCCTATCGCAATTAAAAAAGTCAACAATGAAAAAATCAGTCTTTTTATGAAAGGTGAAATCTGGAACGCCTTAAAGGCGAATTCTCCAGATAAACCCGTCATGCAAATGTCTGTATTCAATCGCTACTCATTTTTTATCGCACTCATCGCACTACTAAATCTTATCAATGGTATCGCTTATGTTTTTGTAATGATTGGAAACAGGCATGTAGGTTAGAAGGATCTTCTCGTGTCACATTTGTAACATTTTCGCCAGAATACCCATATTTTCTTCATTTGGTTTTTTGAATAGCACAGTGCCTTTCCGTGTGCTAAGTGTGCCATTTGGTTGAGAAATTGAAAACTAAATGGGACGGTTATTTTCTTGGTGTCCCATTCACATCTTTCTATTTCCATGCTTACTTTACTTGGCTTTTTGGAGACTGCTTGTCGAAAATACCTAGTTTTGAAACTATCGTATACGAGTCCCAAATGTCCCATTTGCTCAAATCAAATTGGCACACGCTTTCATAAACTGTGCCATGTTCCAATATCCTTAAATATCCTTGCAGTGCTTGACGGAGATCTCTCTAAACTAACGAAAAATGCCATTCTGCTACACAGCCTTTTTGTGTCCCAAATTGTGCCAATTTGAGTTAAAAATATAGCGACCGACTCCCATCAAAACGCAGATTGGAATTTTCTCCAAAGAACCCTTATACTGCTTGGTGTTGGTTAGTTCGCAACTGACTCACACCGCAGATGATCCGTACCCCATAATCTGGACACCTGAGAGCATAGGGCGACTCGAACACCTTCTGTAAAAAATAAAAGAATATAAGCTATAATTTAAACATATGAAAAATAATCAAAAAGGTTTTATGGTGGTGATTATAGGAATTGTTGTTGCGGTTGTTCTTGCAGGCGGAGCGTATGTATATCTTGAAAATAAAAAAGATTATTCTTCTACAATTGAAATTCAGCAGATAGTAAATTCTGATAATAATATCACTGGAACAATAAAGGAGGATAAGAGGGTCACAGTACAGTCTGGATTGGACAACGGCTCGTTCGGTCACGATGTTACAGGAGATGTGCGTATCAATGAACCCTCAAAGGACTTTGAAACATACACGAATAATCAGTACGGCTTGAGACTTGATTATCCATCAATATTTGCAGCAATAAAGAATGGTACAGGCTTCCTGCTTGTTCTCGAAAATAAATCGGAAGATTTTCCCAATAATTCCGTACGTAACAAGATTACCGTATCAGTAATGTCCTCCAAAGGCACGAAGTCTGTGAATGAATATTTGGCCCAATACCCGATCATAAACGGCAATACAAATAAACCCTTTTCCTTTACAGAGCGAAAGCTTGGCAGTAATACGTTCTATTATACGCAGACCGAACGTTTTGAAGGAACCCTTTCATTCCGGTATCTCATCCTAAAGGGAAACAACATCTTCGACTTCTCATCGATCTCAGAAGGGGTGGCTTGGACTGATCCTAATCTGGACGTCGAGAACGATTCAACTCATTCCTATCTCAAGGGTATACTCACCACCCTATGGATTTCTCTTTAAGGACCTGACCCACCTAAACTGCTTAATAAGATCACTTTGGTACTTACCTCCCGTAGACCGCCAACACAACTAGGTCCACGTGTATCTTTTTCATGTAGCTCTATGGTACCATTTTGAAACGATGGT
>CALREM010000056.1 GCA_943355185.1 Candidatus Nomurabacteria bacterium
TACCATATGAAAAAAATCCGCGTGGCAATTAATGGTTTCGGACGCATTGGAAGAGCATTCGTCAAAGTAGCTCGTGAAAATCCAGATATCGAGGTGGTGGCTGTAAATGATTTGGGTAATATCCAAAATTTCGCCTATCTTCTCAAATACGATACCGCCTACGGTGTCAGTCCTTTTGATGTCACTGTAAAAGGAAACTCTCTGGTGGTTGATGGTCATGAGGTAAAATTCATCAGTGAAAAAGATCCGACCAAGCTTCCATGGAAAGATCTCGATATTGATGTAGTTGTTGAGTCTACCGGTTTATTTACCTCGAGCGAAAAGGCTCATGCGCATATCGATGCGGGTGCCAAGCGTGTAGTTGTCTCTGCTCCAGTCAAAGATGATCCTGCATCTCCAATTCAAGGTGAGACTATTTTGATGGGTATGAATGTCGACAAGCTCAAGACGTGCGTTATCAGTTCAAATGCGTCCTGCACCACAAATGCTGGCTCACCACTGATTGCCATTTTAGACGAGACTTTGGGTATAGAAAAAGCATTACTCAATACGGTGCATGGATACACTGCTTCACAGTCACTCGTCGATGGACCATCCAAGAAAGATCTTCGCGAAGGTCGTGCTGCTGCAATGAACATCGTTCCTTCATCTACTGGCGCTGCAATTGCAGTTACTAAGGTTGCCACTCAGCTTGCGGGTAAGTTTGATGGTATATCTCTCCGTGTTCCTATTATCACCGGCTCTATCGTCGATGTGACATTTATTTCAAAAAAGAATACCACCGCCGAAGAAGTAAATGAAATCCTCAAAAAAGCCGCTGCCGATCCACGCTGGGAAGGCATCTTCACCGTTACCGAAGAACCTCTTGTTTCTCATGACATCATCGGCAACCGTCACGCCTCAATCGCCGATCTCGAAATGACCCGCGTGGTAGATGGAAACTTGGTAAAGGTTATGGCGTGGTATGACAATGAAATGGGGTATACGTATACGTTGGTGAGACATGTGGTGGAGGCGGGTAAGTTACTATAAAAAAAGAAGCAAAAAAGATATTGGTTAAGGGGCTTGAATACGGGGATTTTTATTTACGTATTATCGATATTAATTATTAGTATAAATTCGACCAGGTATCCCGATACAGCCGACCATTCCTTGGATACATTTGTAGCAGCAATATTACTCTGGCCACCTATACCACTGGGTGCCGTAATTGGTTTGATATATGGAAAATCGAAGAACAAAAATGATGTGGTACGACAATAAAATAAGCTATACGTATACATTGGTGAGGTATGTGATTGAAGCGGGGAGGTTACTATAAAAAAGAAGCCGTCCCGAGGGGCAGCTTCGTGCTAAGAGATTGAGTTGTTAGTGCATCGTGGTATAAGGGAGAAATGCTACAATACCTCCATGCCCTCCTACAACAAACTGGTCAGAGACAAAATTCCAGAAATTCTCGACAAGAAGGGTGTTGTGTATGAAAAGAGGATTGCGGGTCAGGAAGAATACAAAGCGGAGTTAATCAAAAAGCTTTCCGAAGAAGCGGCTGAATTTGCTGAAAAAGGTGATGTCGAAGAATTAGCTGATGTATTGGAGGTTATTGAATCGCTGAAAACACTTCCTGAATATGCTCAGGTGCAAGAAATTCGTTTACAGAAGCGTGAGGAGCGAGGTGGTTTTGATAAAAGGGTTATTTTGAAAGGGGAGAAATAGAGGGAAATTCCTTTTTTCAGCATTTCTTGAGACTTTCTTCATACGGATTTTATCTCGGTCTGATACACTTTTTGTATTATCGGATAATGTATAATTAATGTCTAAAATAATGACTCTTAATTCAATAAAAAGTGAATATGTGACAAGAACAGAGTGGGGCGAATATATGTTCAAAACAGATCGAAAATTCGAAGATCTGACGACAATTATGCTGGGAGAGTTCGATAAGGTGTATGTGAAATTTGGTGAGATAGATAAAAGGTTTAAAGAAATTGATAGGAGGTTTGATGCTATTGAGTTTCGGCTTGATGGTATAGATGTTCGGCTTGATAAGATAGAAATTCGATTAGATAGGCTCGAAATCAGGTTTGATAATCTTGAAGCAAGATTTAATGCCTTAGAAAAAAGTGTGAATAGTAAATTCGATACCATTCTCAATCATCTTGTTATCCAAGATCAGTCCATCCAATCCATCTTGACATACATAAAAAAGTAATGTAGGTTATTGCTTGGCGGTCAACATCAACCACAGAGTTTTTGATCTATGAAAAACCAAACGGAACCGGTCAGTGGCGGCAAGAAGTTTATCAAAACGATCCATCGCTTGTTTGCAGCGAAAGATCCTGTCGCAGTTAGCAAGGCTTTGGACAGGTGTCTGTTGAGTGCATGC
This sequence comes from Candidatus Nomurabacteria bacterium, assembly GCA_943355185.1. Classification (GTDB taxonomy): domain Bacteria; phylum Patescibacteriota; class Minisyncoccia; order Phycocordibacterales; family PALSA-1337; genus C7867-002. The sequence goes on from CALREM010000056.1 coordinate 2,384, forward strand.
ACTCTGACGCACATTCGTGCGCTCTATTCGTGGGCGGTTTCCTCTCATAACTTGTCTGTCGTGGACTTCTGTGAAGAAACCCCGTCCATCATTACTCGAATCACTGAGCGGTGGGAAGAAATGACCATATATGTTCTGGGGTTACTTCCGGAGGCACGTTCTCGGCCGGACTTATGGAGAACTCTCCATGGTCTGTGCCAGTCATCTACGACTTTGGGGCAAACTATTGCTTTGGAATGGAATAATTGTTCCCGTAGTCCGCAGAATCGTTCATACACTCTGGTGAAAGAATTCGTTAAGTACAAAGAATCCAAGGCTTCATATCCTGTGGCCTTGGAGGAAGTCTTGCATCTCAGTCATTCGCGGCCAACTCCCGAATGTTCCTTGGTTATTGGTTAATTCGCTAGTCGCGTTATTATCTCTCTCACCACACCGCTTCGGCAGTGTGGTGATTTTTTTATTATCAATTTTCTGTATTGTGATATGATACAGGCATGCAAAAACAGACTATTATTGTGGCCGCAGACCATGCAGGGTTTAAGCTCAAGGAGACAATTAAGGCCTTTTTAGAAAAGAAAGACTATACCGTGCTCGATGTGGGTGCGCATGCACTTGTCGAAGCGGACGACTATCCGGTCTATATGGCTGACGCTGCAATGAAAGTGGCGAGCGATATGAAAGGGGCGACCAAGGCAATTTTGTTCGGCGGTTCTGGTCAAGGTGAGGCAATCATGGCCAATCGTTTTCCTGGTGTCCGTGCTGTAGTGTGGTATGGTGGTAATGAAGAGATTGTCACGTTGTCTCGAGAACATAACGATGCCAACATTCTTTCGATCGGCGCACGTTTTGTAACCGATGCCGAAGCTACCGAAGCTGTTGAAACCTGGCTCACGACTCCCTTTAGTAATGAAGAACGCCACGCTCGTCGTATCAGTCAGATCGATAGTATCGAGTAACAGCAAGGTTGCACCTTACTACTTATATGAAAATAGAAATAATTCCCGCAATTCTCCCCAAAGACTTTTCTGAGCTCGATGAAAAAATCGGCTTAGTTAAGGCTATCGTCAAAACAGTCCAGATAGACGTCTGTGATGGACAGTTCGTCCCAAGTGCAACCTGGCCATACAAACGCCTCGACGATTCTTTTGAGAAAATTCTCCGCGAAGAAGAGGGTTTGCCGGGTTGGGAGAACGTTAGTTTCGAGATCGACCTGATGGTCAACTATCCCGAACGTATTGTCGATGAATGGGTCACTGCTGGGGCGCACCGTATTATTTTACATATTGAAGCTCAGGGAAATAGTGCTGAAGCAGTCGAGAAACTCCAAGGACGCGTAGAGGTCGGCTTGGCAGTGGGT
>CALREM010000057.1 GCA_943355185.1 Candidatus Nomurabacteria bacterium
ATTCACTCCCCTTTATAACGGCCTCGTCGGGATTATGGACCTCTTGCCTTGGATTGATATCGGCGTAGCAGTTGTTATTTTTACAATTATTGTAAAGTTAATCCTCTTTCCCCTTTCGAAATCGTCGATTCTGACTCAGATTCGTATGAAAGAGGTCGAGGCAGACATGGCGAAGATCAAAAAAGAATACGCTACGGATCGTCAGGTTCAAGCGGTAAAGGTTATGGAGCTCTACAAATCCCGTGGCATTCGTCCGTTCTCGGGTATTTTGCTCCTCTTTATACAGCTTCCGATACTCTTCGCTCTTATTTCAGTGTTTTACAAGATCGTGCCAGATATTCATCCAGAATTTCTCTACAGTTTCATTTCTGTTCCCGAAATCAAGATACACTTCCTCGGTCTTATTGATTTGTCACACAAGAGTCTCTTCCTCTCCCTCTTAACTGGAGTTATTCAATTCTTCCAGATTCACTACTCACCTGCGATGCGTCAGCAAAAGAAACTTTCGCCAGAAGAGCACGCTAAGGCAGATTTTGCCACACAACTTTCGGGCTCTATGGGCAAACAGATGAAGATTATGCTCCCTATCCTCGCTTTTGCTTCTACCTATTGGCTCATTCCAAGTCAGTTTCCCCAAGCCGCTTCCATCATTGCTATCTATTGGTCTGTCAGTACCCTCTTTACCTTGGCTCAGGAACTCTATATACGCAATCAATACACTAAGAAGGTTCAGCAAGGTGCAACCTCGCTACGTTAGTTGCTCGAGACGAGATCGAGTGACCAAAGAGACAAGTCAGTTTTGTTTATAAAGAAGAGGAAGTCGTCGCGATCGTCGAGCTGGAGATTGGCTGCGTCGATGAATCGATCCGCTTGTTCAAGAAGAGATGAGATAGAAGTAACCTCTTCGGAGGTGACATTCATTTGCCACAGAGAATCAGCAAAAGAAACTTTACCTTTGTACCAATCGTCGGGATATGAAGCTGTATCACGTTGAGTAGGGACTCCGCAGTACAGCATATTCTTGTAGAAAGATCCCCACACACATTTTTCCGCCAGTGTTCGAAGTGGCGATTCGATAATATTCCCTGTCGCTACGGTATAGATGCTCATAAAAATTCCTCGATCATTTCCTGAAAATGAGGCGGATACATATTTTGCATCGCGACTGACCTTCGCACTTAGTCCAGCTACTGGTCCAAGAATTTTTTTCCATATGCCTGTTTTCGGATTTACAAAATAGAGAAAACCTCCTTGGTCGGCAGTGCCGTTGGTTGTAAGAGCTATAGTGTTATCTTCTGGCCATTCTGCAATGAGCTGTGTGACCGGGGTATCGAATATTCGCGTAATAGATGTACCTGCAAATGTGGCAACGTATCCTACGGCAATACCGCTTTCGTTGATGAGCATAAATACCTGATCTTTTTTTGGTGAAATTGCGTATGTAATAATATTTGCAGGAAGGTTCTTACCTTTAAGTTCAAAAGGTGCACGCGTTCCTGCTCCTGCCGGAGTACCTGTGGCTGCGGTTATAGAAGTTATTTGAGGTTTTATTTCTGTATATATAGTGGTTGATTTTTCGGCACCACTTTCGAGAAGTGATCCAATAAAAGCAGTGAGGTTTTTATTCCACAGACTTGAGTATGTTTGAGGAAGAATAGTATTTGATATTGCAGTAATGGAAAGCGAGTTACTCCGTGCCTCGTAGACATTTCCTCTTCCTCGGTCAATCCAGCGCACTGCCGTAGTGCTCGCGGTAGTACTTGCTCCATATCCCCCAACAGGTGCATTACTCAAAAGACGCAATGCAGGAATTTTTACAAAGGGAGTTGTTGATGTTGAAGTTGGATCAGTGAACTCATTGTTTGGTTGCGACGGTTGGCTTCCGGTCGGGGTTCTTCCAAAAGGTTCAAAGGTGGGCTTTGTAGGAGTATCTGTGACCCCTAAGATCGATGAACCCTGCATAAAGAAATACCAATATCCTGCAGCGCCAATGATCAGGAGAAGAGAGATACCGAAGAGGAGTATTTTTTTTGTAGGGTTGGGATTCATTGAGGTTTTATTTACGAAAACTGGCGTTGAATTACCGTGTTAAATCTATCCTCCTAGGATTTGTCGATTTGTCTGAGGTAATTAAAGTTCTTCACACGCTCACTAAGTAAACTCGCAGTCTGCTTGTACCTTTGCAGCAGTTCAGCCCTTTTTTGTAGATCAAGAATTCTAGGAATAACAATTTTTTCAACTTCTTGAATATCCGCAAGTGCTTTTTTAGCCTGATTAATATCAGCTGATCTAGAGAGTATCGTATTTTCCAGAAGTAACAGGTCACCATATATGGGATAGTAGGTCGCACGTAATTCTTTTCTATGACTTTCAAAAATAGGGTCAGGTTGGATTTTCTTGTTGAGTGTTGCACTATCTTGCTCAAGTTTGCTTAAAGTTAGTATAGCATCTTGGTATGTTTTAAGAGCAGCCTCTCTACCTACTCTTACTGAATCAAGAGTAGGTTTTGTTGCTTTTCCTTCTTCGTCAGGACTATTGACTTGTTGATGTATTGCAAGAGTTATATTGGCCTGGGCATTCTTTAATTCAAGGTTGCCTTTCTGTCCGATCATATCATTTTTTACCTGCAGAATTTTGTCATCAAGTGTTTTGACTCGTGGATCAGTTGCAGCGACACCTTCTTTGGATAGGATTCCACGATCTGACTCAAGTGTCTTTAATTCTTCTTCTAGTCCAGTTACCAAACCACGTAATTGACTTTTCTGTGCAGCAAGAATATTTGTTTGTCTATTATAATGAGCTGCTTCTTGGGCTATTTGTTCAAATAATCCCGCAGCCACACTTTCATACTGTATATTCAACGGCGGTACCAGCGTAGTCGGTATAGCAACTAGTCGTGGATCGATGGTGCGTAAGATAATAAATGAAGTGAGAACAAGAAGAAGGCCAAGTAAGGCATTCTTTACTTTACTCAAACCATCACTCTTCCCTTGCCAGGAGTCAGTACTCATATATTGGAAGCCACCGTAGACAATCATGAATACCGAAGCTACTGCTGCAAGAGCGATGAGCAGGTTGAACATATACTGAACGTAATATTTGAAATTGAGCTGGGTTTGAATTTCACCTGCTTTGGTACATGGATCATCGGCTGCTGGTGTAGCATTTGGAATACATGGAAGCGGTTCAAGCAACGTGTAGGTTGGCAACCGGTTGCTTGTCGGGTTGTTGGTGTTGCTCCCTCCTCCTCCAGTTTGAGCGTATACCGGCAACGTGGCGGTGAGTACTATGAATGAGATGATAAGTATTTTTTTCATAAATTTAGAAAGTGGTTGATGATTCTTCGCTTGGGGCGGAGAATAAAACAGTAAAGCCACCGAGTGCCCCTTGTAGAATATCACGGCTGTTCTTGATCGTAAGTCCTATACGTGAAGATCCGGCAGATCCGTCTGGGGCACGAAGGACGATAGCTTGGTTTGCCAACAAATCAGAACGCAAAGAACCATTTACTGTCCATTCATATGAAAGATTCCCTGCCCCGTTCTGTGGTTTATTAAATCCAAATGGTACTGCCAGCACCGAACTCTCACGTTGAGTACCGAGATTAAGCTGACTAACAATAGCTTTGTTGAACAATGGTCCATAGAGTGGATCATCTACATAGAATGAAAGAGT
>CALREM010000058.1 GCA_943355185.1 Candidatus Nomurabacteria bacterium
AGGTAAATAATTCACGAGGTAATAGTTTGTGAAGCTTTTCGACAGTCTGCTCTGCATCTTCTTCGACACGACGACGAGAGACAACCTTGGTAAACGCAGCCACGGGTTCATCAGCAATCAATACATCCATACGTACCACATCGGCCAAACGACTATCAGTAATATCGTATGAAATAGACGCGTAGCCAGAAGAAACACTCTTTATCTCATCAAAAAAGTTGCGCATCAATTCGCGCAGCGGCATATCCATCGTCAACATCGAACGATTGTCTCCGAAATTGTCTACGGAGGTCACATTTCCTTCATGATCAAAAATTGATTTCATCAATCCGCCCATATATGAAGGTGGTGTAATAATTTTCATTGTGACAATGGGTTCGAAAATTTCGACAATGTCATTGTCATCAGGAAAAAGTGCAGGAGAATATACCGTTACCTCTTTTCCATTCTTGAGCTTTACAACATAGGTAATCGTTGGCATCGTAACCACCAGTTCGAGATTGAATTCGCGGCGCAGACGTTCGGTAATGATTTCCAAGTGAAGCATGCCCAGGAAACCGCAACGATATCCGCGACCAAGTGTACCGGATGATTCCTCTTCATAGGTAAAAGATGAGTCAGAAAGACGGAGCCGTCCCAAGGCTTGGCGAAGTAATGCTAAATCATCCTGACTTTCCGGATATACCGAAGCCCAGACCACCGGACGAGGAGTCTGATATCCCTCAAGTGCAGGTGTCATGTCTTTTGTCGAAGCAACCGTATCTCCTACAGATGCAATACCAGGTTCTTTGACGCCAGTAACAATGTACCCAATTTCTCCGGCAGAAAGTGAATCTTTTGGCGTTTCTTCCGGTGCAAAAATACCGACATCAATTGCTTCGAATTCCCTATCGGCCACTTTGAATCTCAATTTGTCATGCCTCTTTACTGAACCACTCATTACACGTACATAGACGATAACTCCTGTATGGTTTGAATATTGAAAATCGAATACCAAAGATGAGAAATTTTTCTCGGTACTCGTATTTGCTGGAGGAATACGACGGATCAATTCGTTAATCAAGTGTTCAACACCCTCACCTGTTTTACCTGATACTTTCAGTACATCTTCTGGCGGACAACCGAGTAATTGACTGACTTCGAGAATAACTTCGTCTGTGCGCGCTAAAGGAGAGTCGATCTTACTTACGACAGGAACGATCACCAAGCCCGTGTCGCGTGCCATATTCAAGGTGGTCAATGTTTGTGCTTGTACACCCTGAGTCGCGTCTACCAAGAGGATAGAGCCTTCTACGGCCTTTAGAGCACGCGATACTTCGTATGAAAAATCGATATGACCGGGAGTATCGATCATATTCAAGATATAGTCGCCAGGAATCGGTTGAGCGTACGAGCTCTCGGCCTGCTGGCCTCGAGCCGAATTTCCTCCATCGGAAATTCGCCAATTCATCCGCACCGGCTGCATCTTGATGGTAATACCGCGTTCGCGCTCCAGTTCCATACTATCGAGCACTTGTGCCTGCATTTTACGCTTCTCAATCGTCCCCGTAATTTCAAGCAAACGATCGGCAAGCGTAGACTTGCCGTGGTCAATGTGGGCGATAATAGAAAAATTGCGAATATGGGCCAGATTCATAGGTACAGGCAATATAGCAGAGATTCTACATATGCTCCACTTCTGCAGGCGGTACCGGCGCTTTCCAAATCTTGTTATGAAGTGTCGTCCAGACTTCTGCCAATTCTTTATTACGAAGAATGATCAGTACCAGAACCCCGACAAACAACCCTACAATACCCGAACAGAATCCTTGCATGAATATTCCCCACACTTTTTGTAATGGAAATGCAGCTGCAAAAATACGCAGACTCAAAAAAGCAGCATACCCCATAATGACCGAGGCGCAGAAACTATGAAAAAATGTTTCAAAAACAGGTTTGGTAAATCCTGGATGATCACGCTCGAATACAATCCAGTGTAAAACCGTATTAATCAGTATTCCTACAGAATATGCCACACCCAACATCAAGACAATCGTCCCCGGTTGACCACTGACTTTCAAGAGCTCTTCAAAGAAAAAGGCGAATGTTGGAAAATGTCCAAATGCCCAGGTCAGACCATAACCCAAAATAACAATACTTAGCGCAGAAACTATATTTATGAGTAAAGGACGTCGAGTCTTTCCCTCTGCATAAAACGCGCGTACAAAGAGAATCACCAGGCTTTGCCCAATCGTCGATACCACAAAGATGGCCAACAGAGCCGCCGTCAGACGGGTATCAGACCAATCAAACTGACCAGCACCAAGAACTGTACGTACAATCTGTGCACGAAGCACAATGAGAAGCACCAGAATCGGCATTGACCAGAAAATGATATGGCGAGCTGACGTAATCATCTTATTCAAAAATTCCCGCGAATTTTTCTCAAAGAACAAGCGGGATAATGTCGGAAACACAGCCGATGAATAACTCGCACCGATAATAGTCAGAGGAACCGATTGCAGATTAAAACCGAAGGTAAAAATAGAGATAGATCCATGGACCATCAAGGAAGCGAGCGAAACTAACACGAGAGATGCGAGCTGATTTGCAGACAATGCAATGGTGCGAGGCAACGATATCAGCATAACTGTACGTATCTTGTCCCATTGTAATGTACGAGTTAAGCGAGGCATCAATCCTTCCAAGGAAATAAATGGAATCTGTATTGCCATATGCAGAAATGCACCGACAGCAACCCCAATCGCCAATCCTGCGATTCCAAACAAAGGATACATACAGACAACTCCAACAATGATTCCGAGGTTATACAGAACAGGCGAAGCAGCATAGACCAAAAAACGATGCCTCATTTGGGTCAGACTCGAGAAAAGGTTCGAAAGGCCAAGGAAAATCGGAGAAAGTAACATAATCCGTGTTGAAAGAATTAATTGAGGTAACAGCGGATCATTCACGAATCCAGGAATGACTTTTGGTATGAGCCACGGCGCTATCAAGGCAACAATCGCACTGACCACGATAATTAAAAATGAAAACACCGTGAATATACTGTCCGAAAAGGTACGCCCTTCTTCGTCCCCATTTCCAAACCGATCAATAAAGAATGGTAAGAGTATTGAAGCCGAAACCAATGAACCCACTGCGGCAAAAATAAAGTCTGGAATACGAAATGCTGCATAGTACACATCTAACAAATGACTAGCGCCAAATGAATAAGCTAGCAACTTATCCCTAACTAAACCGAGAATTTGCGAGAGTAGTGCAAAGATAGCCAAAAGGTACGCGGCTTCGTGTAAGCCGCGTACCTCTCTTCCGATGACTGAAAACCATTTCTTTACCATGTATACAGGAGTATTTCGTTAGTCTAATGACTCTTCTTTGAGAGGAAGTGAACTACGTTTTTCAGGCGCTGATGTCACTGGTGGCTCTGCATTTGCGAATGGTTTTCTACCAGCCTTGATGTTTGAGAGAATCAGAGCGACTTCCTGATTGTCTGGATTTGAAACTTTTAGTTTTTCAAATTGATCAATCGCATCGCCTCTCCTGTTCTGATAAGCATACGCTAACCCAAGGAAGTACTGGGCATTTGCATAATCACCCTGGAGCTTGAGTGCCTTTTCCAATCCATCAGCAGCTAAGCCATACTGCTTGTCGGTATAATAGAGGAAACC
>CALREM010000059.1 GCA_943355185.1 Candidatus Nomurabacteria bacterium
AAATACGTCTTATAGAGTTCCTGATCGAGATATGCTGGAATCCCGTCCATCGGATCAAAATCATTGATCTCGAAAAGATAGATATGTTTGATACCTTGTTCACGAAGAGCTTCGGAGATAATGCCATGAATAACCACTCCTCGTAACGATCCTACATGAACTCGTCCGGAAGCGGTTTTTTCGTCACGAATAATAAGAGGTTGTCCTGCATCTATTTTGGATGCATATTGCTCTTTTATTTTTTGAATTAATTCATCGGCCCACAACATGAGTATATGACCTGTTACTTTATTGCAGCAATCAGGTATTCTGCTTTTCCTTTTGGAGTCATGACGGTGATGCGATCGTCTTTCTTGTGTCCGAGCAACGCTGAACCAAGAGGTGAGAGGTTGGAAATCTTGCCTTGTGTCATGTCAGATTCTTCTGAACCAACGATCGTAAAGACCATGGGCTTATTATCCTTTTCCAAACTAACAGTTGAACCAATAGTGACAACATCTTTGCCATGGACGCGAGTGATCGTGGCATGTTTGAGGAGATTTTCCAGGCGACCGATACGATCCTCAACTTCAGCTTGTTCTTCGCGAGCTTGGTGATATTCGGCGTTCTCAGAGAGATCACCTAATTTTTTTGCATACTCGAGATGTTCCGCGACTTCTTTGCGGCGTTCGGTCTTGAGCATGTGTAATTCTTGGGTCAATTGGGCGTGTTTTTCGGTGGTAAGATACTGGACTTCGTTGGACATAATAAAAAGCTCTTGAATAAAGAGTGGGTTATACCGTTAAGGTTTTTAGCATACCACAGAAAGAACTGAAAAAGAAAGGCTCGAAATTACTCTTTAAAATATTCAGGCGTATTGACATTCATCCAATCGAGCTCTTGTCTCATTGCAGCAGCAGCACCGATCAAGTTGTGCACAGAACCTTTTTCCAAAAGGACTGCAAATGCATAGCGAGGATTCTCATAGGGCCAAAATCCAGTAATCCAAGAATTAACATGATCTTTAGCAACACCCAATTCAGCCGTTCCTGATTTTGTCGCTATTTTGACATATGAAACATTGAGAGCGACACCCGTACCTTCGGTTGCACCCATACGCATACCTTCCCGAACAACTTGGAAATATGAAGCTGGAATATCAATAGTACTTTCAACCTGAGGTGTATTGGTTTTGATAATTGAAGGAACAAGCAATGTTCCTCCATTCGCAACTGCGGCGACGGCTCTGGCAATCTGAACTGGTGTCACCAAGAAGCCGTATTGTCCGATCGAAGTATTGTACGTATCTCCCACATACCAATCTTCATCGAATGTTTCTTTTTTCCATTGAGGAGTCGGAATAACTCCCGCTTTTCCATTCACAAATGATTCTGGTATTTCTTTACCAAATCCAAACATCGAAAGGTATCTATCAATACGTGCCACCCCAAGTCCTTTCATGTCTTTATACCCTCCACCGACAATATAGAAATACACATCCGAAGAAACAGATAAGGCTTTTCTTATGTCGACAGGTCCGTGAGCTTTCCAGTCACGGAAAATCGTAGACTTTGTTTTGTCGTATGGATTCGGGATGGAAATAGAACCACTTGGAGTGATCACAGTACTTGGCTCTACCACTTTTTCATTGAGCGCAGCCAAAGCCATGTATGGTTTTACAATCGAACCTGGTGCATACAAACCATCAACTGCCCGATCAAGGAATGGTAAGCGTGAGTCATTGAGCATTGCACGAATGGCTGGAGAATTTGTCTTGTCAGACATCACTTGAGGATCGTATTCAGGATAACTGGTCAGAGCAATAATCTCACCGGTATGGACATCCATAATCACTCCTGCACCTCCAGTAAATCCAACTCGTTGTGCAATATCCTTAATATTATTATAGAGTGACGACTGGATCTTTGAATCAACAGAAAGAGTCAGATTTTTTCCTTGGAGAGGAGATCTAACAATATTATGTGAAAGCACTTTGCCACGCGCATCGACTTCTACCAAACGTGATCCATTTACCCCTCGCAACTCATCGTCAAAATAATCTTCAACACCATCCACTCCTTCAAAATCTTCCTGATAATAAAAACCATTACTATCTTTTGAGGGATATTTTACATATCCCAATACGTGCGCCATGCCGCTCGACGTTGCATACTCACGACGCGTAATGATATCTTCGGCAAATACAATCGATGATGTAGCTACAGGATCCAATTTTGATACCATGGGCGAATCAGTACCTGGAGCATTCCAGGCCAATATGATTCCGTTCCGGTCAAAAAGTACTCCTCGTCCCGCAAAGACCGGAATTGGTCGTAATATATTATTTTCACTGCGTCCAAAATATTCCTCACCGTTTACAATCTGAAGTTGACTGGCTTTGAAGAGGAATAAAAGGAGGCCGAGTATGAATGCACCTCCGGTGACATATAAAGCCACCAGCGAAATCGGTTTTCCCAAACGTCCTTCAAACTGAGTGGTATCAAAGTTGGGTAAATTACTGGAGTCGAGCAGCACTTCATCAGGCGCAATCTCATGATTCCGTCGTCTCCCTTTACGCCAAAAGAATATTTTTTTCCAGGAAAACTGCATGGCTGTATCCTACCATATCAGTACACTTCGTCGTGGGTTCCAATTGAAATAAGGTAAATAACGGATATATCAAATTCAAAAAGTATACGGTATTCTCGATTTACACTACATGAATAGGATTGAGATAATTTTCCATGAAGCTTGTGAGTTTTTAAGGCAGGATGAAAAACGTCTTCCTCAAGTAAGGAGAAAGTTTTTAAGATATGTTTTTCAAGTGCTGGATTTTTGTGCAGCACTTTGTTTAACATTCTTTCGAATGCATTTTTGAAATGTAGTATACGCACGTAGAAACCGATGAGATTAGCGACGAGACTTTAGATATGCCATCAAATCTTCTGCGCTGTTAAAACTTTTCCCTTTTATTCCGAGTTTGATCTCAAATAAGGACCAATATGTGTTAAGCCAAAAAATCTCCTTACGGATGCGTTTTTTGATGACTTGCAAGAGAGAAAGTGTGGGGTTCTTTTTAGTTGTGAGTGTAATTGCTTTCATAGAGAGATGCTTGGCAGGCAACATAATAGTATCACTCCTTTTACAAAAAACAATCTATCGTATACTCCCCTTTACGAGTGAAATTATGGACAAAAACAAGACTGAAGTAAGTGTGCCCGCATACCCCCAGAGACCCATTTCCGGGACAAAACCAAAAAGCGAATCGTATACCCAACCTGCGATAACAATCTCTATAAAAAAAGGAAAAATCCAGATCCCCACAAATGATAGAGGAAGTACGATAAACCACCATCCATTCAGAACAGCAAGGGCGATCGCAATATCAATAATTAAACGAATAATAATTTTCTGCATATGTTTCTCTGTTTACTGATTACTGTTTACTGCGGTTCTACCAACACCCATCGCAACTGATACACATTCACAGCTGGAGCAAACATAATCGTTTCAAAAGGTTGCGTAGGATCAGAGATAACGCTCGTGACTACGGCAAATGGAAGATTCGACAATGAAGGTACCTCTACAAAATCA
>CALREM010000060.1 GCA_943355185.1 Candidatus Nomurabacteria bacterium
CGACGACAAAGCGGCCACAGTCTCCGCGACAGAAGATTTGGTTGTAATATGTTCCCTGAAGGTAAATCCATATCTGAATCCTGCATTGATTTCACTATTAAGATCGGCGATTGCTTCCCCGTCTCCGATCAGGACTGCGTCCTGTTTGCGTGTGATACTAAAGACTGGAAACATCACCATTCTCCACAAGAAGAGCATACCAGTTGATACCAAGAAATAGATAAAGAGGTTGGCCTTTGGGGCAATACCTACCGGAGCAAAGTAGAAGAAGATAACTCCGAGAATAGTGTTGATGACTTGGACACTGAGGAGAAGTCCAGTGATACGAGTTTGAATAAAACCTATTCTTTTGTCATAGAGTCCAGCAATAAAACTGACCAAGATAAAACATGCCCACAAAATGAGGAATGAAGGCACGTGGTCGGCCAGGAGCATGCGATGTGGCATTTCACCATAGCGAATAGCCAAACTAATAATGAGGGAAAAGATGTGTACAGCCACATCTCCCACTACGAGAATGATAGTCCCTTTGGGACTTGAAAAACGATTCATAAGCAATACCTTACCATGGATTTAAGATTCTTTCAAGCGTCCAAGGGTAGACCTCGCCGGAGCGACGAGGTCTACCCTTGAACGCATACAAAAAAAGCCGTTCCTTACCGGAACGGCTTTGTGATTTGTGAGATTAACTCATTGAAGAACAGGATTCTCGACCTCATTTGGAGTGACCCAGAAGAACGTCATGAAGTCGGCGTTGACAAATCCATCTTTGTCGACAAAACCAACATAAATGAGTATATCGGATCGTTGATCCAATACAACTTCCGTAGCCTGCGCAATCTTTTCATCAGGAGTCAGTCCGGACATTGCACTCGCATCGACACTCAACTCTTTGCCGAACTGCACATGCAAGATGAAACTATCGACTTTGGCACGAGACCGCTGGAGACTTTTGAGACTGCTGTATTTGACCCTTTTAGGCTTAAGCAATTCACCATCCTCATTTGTCAGTGGCCAACCATCTGAATCTTTGGGATATGTAAGCCCTTCAAACCAAATGGCTGACGGAGGAATGACCAAGTTAGTATTGCCTGGCACCATAAATATCTCCGCCTGTACGATCATCTCATTGAGTGCCAGAGGATATGTACCGTCCCCTTGCACCACGAAGATTGCACCCACACTGTTTCCATCTTGCCCCTTATAGGGTTTAAACAATGGATCCTTCGTGTTTGGAATCTCCACCCCCTGCCACACATCGAAGAGTTTAGTGGAGGCAATGAGTGATTCCGGGCCAATGTACGGATCGTTTTCTCCCCGAGAATCAACCTGAGCCACGATCGGAACTTTGTTCGTGGGAATGCCTCGTTCAAGAAGAATATAAGGAAGCGCATTTTTCATCGCTTTCCTGTGGAGCGCAGCCGTACCTGATTTCACAGGGACGTTTGCGATGTTAAAGATTTGGACACCATTGGTAGGAATGATCCCACCCGGAGGCACCGAAATCGTTTGAGCCTTTGCAGGCGACCCGAGAGTGAGAAAAATTCCCACCCCCAACTGAATCAATTTAATTTTCATACTACATTTCTATCGATTTGGTTGTTTGTGATGTTTTTTGACTATTGAACTGTTCCCAGGATAGTCCCTTCACACCCGTGAATCTGTTAATGATACTACCATAGATCTTTAAAAATAGCAAGGGTGCGTTAAAGTGGCTAAAATGCTACCTTAAATGGTAATGAAGATACTCTATCTCATAACCAAATCAAACTGGGGTGGAGCCCAGAGAAACGTCTTTGATCTCGGCAAAGCAATGAAAGAAAAGAGTCACGAAGTGGCTGTTGCCCTTGGTGGAGACGGTGTATTACGTAAGCGCCTGGAAGATGCTGGCATATATACTCACCCGATTCAGAGTATCGGTAGAGATATTTCTATCGGCGAAGACGCTGGATCGCTCAAAGAAATCTTCTCTGTTATCCGTCATCGCAAACCAGATGTTCTCCATGTACACAGTGCCAAAGCCGCAGGACTCGGTGCTCTGGCCGGACGCATGCTTGGTGTCAAAAATATTGTATATACCGTGCACGGCTGGGCATTCAACGAGAGTCGCCCTTTTCATCAACGAATCGCCATTATCTTTTTTTCCTGGCTGACTATTCTGTTATCTCATAAAGTGATCGTGCTTTCGAAATATGAATACGATCAAGCGTTACGATTTCCCTATGCCAAAAATAAAGTGTTTCTGATTCCTCTCGGCATACAAGCTCCGACATTCATATCCGTAGATGGTGCAAAACAATCGATCAGTAAAATACTAGGAATGAGTCTCGCTGATTTTAATAAAAAAACTGTTATTGCGATTGTCGCTGAACTTCATCCAAACAAAGGTCTATCATATCTTATCGAAGCACTATCCAATGTTATTCCTCAATATCCAAATGCTTTATGTGTCATTATCGGAGATGGACAAGAACGATCCAATCTCACAGATCAAATCAAAGAACGGAACCTCGAAGATCACGTTCGTATTATCGGCTATCTCGAAAATGCTGCCGAGTACCTCAAAGCATTTTCTGTACTGGTCTTGCCTTCGATCAAAGAAGGGTTACCGTATGTTTTGTTTGAAGCAGGCTACGCTTCCCTTCCCGTTCTCTCAACAACTGTTGGAGGCATCCCTGAAATTATTGAAGATATGAAATCTGGCATCTTGGTCCAACCAAAGAACTCTCGAGAGCTCGCTCATGCCCTTTCTTTCATGATCGAACAACCGATTGAACGAAGAAAATACGGAGCAGCGTTACGAGAACGCGTACTCCGTGAATTTTCTTTTGAAAAGATGGTGAGTGAGACTGAGAATCTCTACCATATTCAGAACGAGTAATTACTGCTCACTATCTACACACATATAGCTTTGTCCAATAGTTACTCGAAGTATCTCTGAGAGTCCACTGAGTAGTGGTATTTTCACCGCTGGCATGATCATCATACAAAATAATTTCATCGCTAAAATTAAGGATCGAATCACAACCATCTGTAGTTCCGTTTTTACCTAGAACACAACTTGTGCCATCATTACTTGAACCTGGCTTTACCCACCAGTTTGGTCCACTTGCCCCAAAAGGAAAAGTGGCACTAAATTGAGTCAACATTGTACTTTTCAGGCCCATTTTGCGTTGGAATGAGGTTGGATTTCAGTGTAATTGTGAATTGGAGACTAACCTGCATAACCTTTTACTTTTGTCCTTTGTGTGGTAAAATGATTTTAGTCCAAAAATCCGCACCTTGAAAAGTGCCTAACAGAGAAAGGTTCCCATGAAAAAATGGTTGCTAAGCTTGTTGTTTGTAGTAGCGGCAGCAACTTGTGCCTGTGCCCAGGCGCAAACTCCGCAAGTCACTCGACACATCAAGACTCCTACCTACCGGGGTCTACTACCAAAGACGGACGAGTACAAACTCCTCCTGTCTAGTCTCCCAGAGGACGACGAGGTCGTCCGATACAGATTCATCTCCGGCAATGCTAAGCGGAGAAAGACAAATGACTGGGTGGTAATCCCTC
>CALREM010000061.1 GCA_943355185.1 Candidatus Nomurabacteria bacterium
CCTCAACTAACATCTTCGTCGTATCCTCAACCGCTTTTTTTCCTAAAATAGGACCCTGCTTGGCCGTAGGGATAATTTCCGTGCGTCCATTTTCATATTCAATACGTTTTACCAGATGCGGACGTACTCCATACCCATCATTTGCTAACAATGCGAGAGCACGAATCATCGCAATCGGCGTCACCGCCACACCTTGTCCATAAGCAGCCGTAGCAATTTCAATATCCAATGCCGAATCCAAGTTATCCAACAAACCCGAGGCTTCATTTGGCTGATCAATCCCGGTTTTCTCACCAAAACCAAAATCATTAAAATATTTCGTAAATTTTTCACTTCCCACCTTCAAAGCAATCGTCGCCGCACCCACATTCAATGATTGACTCAAAACTTCTTGCATCGCAACCACGCCACGAGCACGACCATCATAGTTTGAAATCTTCTTATCATCCAACGTCATTGTCCCCGTATCATTATAGGTCGACTTTGGAGTAATTACCCCCGAATCCAACCCGATAGCCATGGTCAACGGCTTCATGATTGAACCCATTTCATATACATGCTCTACCAAAGGATTAGAAAGTACTGAGACATCCGATATACGAGACAAATGCTGTGCGTCAAAATTTGGCAATGCTGACATGGAAATAATCTCACCCGTCCGAGGATCCATAATAATGGCTCCAATACTATCTGGTTTCCATTCTGCCTGAATATTTGCCAATACCCCTTCGACATAGCCTTCAACCGTTGGTTCAATAGTGGTAATAATCTCCCCTGGTGTACGTTCACCTTCTCCGAATACAGAGTCTCGTAGACCAGTAAATATCTGTGCAAAGACGTTTATACTCGAACCCAATGATATACGACGCAAAACATCTTCATAACTGCGTTCCAGTCCATAGCGACCTTCAATTGATCCATCCGGACTTTCTCCGATCAAGCCAAGAACATGAGCTGATAATGTGCCTCCTGGATAAGAACGCCAATTTTGTTTTGAAGCCCCGATACCAGGCAAACCCAACTCTTGAATTGCAATAGCGGTGTCTTCCGATACTTTATCAGCTAATTTTTCATAGCGGTCACCTGGCTTGGCTGCCTGACGTATAAAATCCTCTTTTTTCAAAGGAAGATACTGTGTAATAGCTTGATAGGCGCTTTCTGGATCAATTACTTTAGTAGGATCCATATGGATCACATATCCACGTGTAATCGTAGCTGCAGAAACACGCGTACCATCCTTGGAGGTAAAGAAAATAGACCCGCGATCAAACAACGAAGCTGATGGTCGTTCGTATTGTTGATCTGCCTTATCCGCATATGACTGTCCCCGAACAATCTGAATCCAATAAAGCGATATTGAAAGAACGATCGCAACTACGACAATACCCCCCAAAACAAAACGTGCACGTAAACGCTGACTAGAGTTCATATCCACTCAAAGATACCACACCGAGAGATGTCGTGCGGGAAATATAACTAGCAACTTTCCCCTCACTCATACCACGAGCGCGCACGAGCTCTGGAGTAATTCTATTAGAGAGGCCGATATACTGAGTATCGAGCTTCACAATCGTCTCACTGACTTTAGCGATATCTGTTTCAGCTTGTTGAAGTGCCACAGAATGAGAAATAACAGTATACATATTAAAAACGTAAGCAATCATCAGCACGGCGCACATACCAAAAAGTGCATAGGTAATATGAGCTCTAAATTCATTCGTATGATTGTATGTACGTGCGATGATTTTGTTCATTGGTGATAAATTATGGTTTAACAAGAATTCTGAGTTTGGCGCTTCGTGATCGTGGGTTAACCGCTCGTTCTTCCGGAGAAGCAGTGATTGGTTTTTTGGTGGTAATAGTTGCCCCCTCTGCTACTCGTGCCTTATTAAAATCTTTTACAATCCGATCTTCGAGACTATGAAATGAAATGACTGCCATGCGACCACCCGAAGCCAACCGTTCATACCCTTTGCTTAATCCACTCTTCAGTGCCCCTAGCTCGTCGTTAACTGCAATGCGTAATGCTTGAAATGTTCTGGTTGCTGGATGAATCTTTCCATGTCGGTACATACCCGGCACTGACATTTTGATAATTTCACCCAACTCAAACGTAGTTTCGATGAGCTTCTTGGCTCGGTAGTTGACGATGTTTCGTGCAATGCGACGAGCATATCGTTCTTCTCCGTAGCCAAAGATCACATCGGCGATCGTTTCTTCTTCCCAGGTATTGACGATGTCCTTGGCGGTAAATGTCTGTTCTGTTGGATTTCCCATCGTCATAAACAATGGTTCATCTCGCAAAAAAGAAAATCCTTTGCCTGAGGCATCGAGTTCATCGGAAGAAATACCGAGATCCAAGAGGATGGCATCTACTTCCTTGATGGAGTGAGCATCGAGAGCGAGGTCGAGATTTCGGAAATCGGTATGTTCCAAGATCACCTGCTCTGCTTTGCCTTCCAACAAGGCTCGGGCTCGTTTGATTGCTGCCGGATCACGATCGAGACCGATCACCGTCAACTTTCCTTTGGCATGCTGCGCTATAGCCAGCATATGCCCTGCTCCACCGAGTGTACCGTCGAGGTAAACACGGGGGGTTCCGAGACCTTCAACAACTTCATGTAAAAGAACGGGTGTATGAATACTTGGCGTGGATTCCGTCATATCGTATTTCCTAGCATTGTTTTACAACATGCCGGCTTGTCCCAATTTTTCCGCCAAGGCATCAGCCTTACTCTCTACTTCGACAACATATGCATTCCACGTGTTCTCATCCCAGATTTCAACGCGATCTCGAACGCCAATGAAAACTACTTTGCTTTTCAGATTGGCTTTCTCACGCAAATGTTCTGGAAGGAGCATACGTCCTACTGCATCTACATCTACCTCAACCGCTCTTCCTAAGAGGTAACGGTTGAGACTACGATTGTCTGCTTGTAAGAGCGAAGAACCAGTCACTGACAAATGCTCGGAAATCTTTTCCCATTCATTCGTTGTAAAAACGAAGAGGCAGGAATCGAGTCCGGGCGTAATCACTACCTTTTTGCCCATTTCCTGACGAAACTTCGCCGGAAGTGAAAGGCGATTCTTGTCATCGATAGTGTGTCTGTATTCTCCGATGAGCATATGTTCGTGAGGAGAAATGCGTAGTGATTTTTCAATCCTTACCACTTCTTCCCACTTGATGGATATTTTACCCCACTTCCCTCTTTTTTAATAGCTAAAATGGCTGTGGATAAGTGTTTATTTTGTGTTTTTTCATAAAAAATATAAAAAGAAAAGCCGTTCCGATGAGATCAGAACGACTTTTATGTGTATCGAGATTTTTTTCTCGGTGGTTTCCCTGCTCGCAAACTCAGAATATGGTCAGCTACCCAAAAACCGAATAAAAAGAGAAGTATAAGGATAATCAAACAGACGAGTCCAATGAATCCGAGAATATATTCCCACGCAGTATTCTCCAAGGGAATAACTCGCGAAGAATCGTTTACCTCAATTTCGGAAAATTCACTTTCTTCCATACTACAAAGGACATGA
>CALREM010000062.1 GCA_943355185.1 Candidatus Nomurabacteria bacterium
ATTGTATTTATATTCTGTTCCAAAAATGCTCCATTGGAATCATCGGCAATAACTACTTCAGGAGTACGTCCATAGCGAATGGCGTTTTCGACATAACTTTTCATACAACTTCGAAGTTCGCCAGGTCGATTTCGTGTCGGAATACCGATTAGATCAATTTTCTTCTCAATAAAATCTTCCGCCAACACACTCTTTTGAGCTGATTCAGTCAGTTGTGTCGCCAATTCCATTTCTTCAATCAAGAAACAGGCAAGCACTGATTCTTCCAAGATCTTTTTTAATCGTGGAATAATATCAGAATCGGGATTATAACGATTGCGATATATTTCTATATGACGTTGAATCGTTTGAAATGTGGTGCAAAAAAGCAAAATACCCACTTCATCGCCGCCAAGCTCCAGGGTTTTTTCTGATCCGAGTGCTTGTACACGAAATCGAGTGCCGTGCGCAACAGGAGAAATATTCACTAAGGCAACGCGGTAGAGAGGTTCGTGAGCTGACATAATCCTATACTACCCTATTCCGCGCCTTACTTCCTTCCGCTTCTCAATATATATTTTCCTGAATTTTGATCTAGATCAGTAAAGTGATCTGCAGCTTCGATAAGTTTTGCTGAGGTAGATTTGCCGAAAGAAACAACCTCAACCTGACATCCTTGGTTCATTTGGAGGTATTCAACCAATGGTACAAAGTCTCCATCACCTGTTATCAAAATGACAGTGTCCAATTTTGGAGAAAGTTTGACTGCATCGATAGCAAGTCCTACGTCCCAGTCTGCTTTTTTGGCACCTGAACTGAATATTTGTAAGTCTTTGACCTTCGTTTCGATACCCATTTTGGTGAGCGCATCAAAGAAACCACTTTCCTCGCCAGATTCTGTAGCGATAACATATGCAACTGCGCGCACAAGCTTGCGTCCCTCGAGGGCATCTTTGACAATGACACCAAAATTAACTTTGGAGTGGTAGAGGTTTTTTCCACTATGATAGAGATTTTGAGCGTCGATATATATACCAACGCGCTGTTCCTTGTGTTTGATTACTGACATGAATGTATATAAAAATTAAGAGCGAGTCCTTATTGAGGACATTTATTAAAATGCGAACCTGTGAGGGTCCGGTGAGAGTATGTTCAGGAGCTCAAACCAAGCGATTAACTTAATAAAATCAAGTTAATTACTCCCACTTGGTTTTGAGCAAAGGAATATACTCTCACCGGACCTCAGTATAGCAGGTCTATAAAAAACTTATTTCTTGAGACCGAGTTTCTTGATAACTGTTGAGTAACGCTTCGGATAGTTCTTTTTGAGGTAGGTAAGGTGTGTTTGGCGATCTGCAACCATGCCGAGCAAGCCACGACGGGAATGATTGTCTTTCTTGTGTTTCTTGAGGTGATCGGTCAATTCGACGATTCTTTTTGTGAGAATCGCAACCTGCACTTCCGGAGAGCCGGTGTCATTTGCATGTATGCCGGTATCTTTGATGATTTTAGACTTTTGTCTGATGCTAAGCATTGTTGCAGTACAATAGCATGCATATCCTATAAATACAAGGATGTGCTCCACGAGGCCTACTCTAGGAGACATTTCTGGTACAATATAATGATGTCGCACAATATCAACTCCTTGAAACAGCAATTTTTGGAATATATAGAAATAGAGAAAGGTCGTGCTGTGAAAACGGTTGAAAACTACGACCACTACCTGACTCGTTTCATAGAACAGTCAAAAATCAAGCAAGCAAGCGATATATCAGAGACTGTTATTCGCGAATTTCGCCTTTGGCTCAACCGCCAAGTTACCGGAAACAATCGAGCTACCGGTGATACACTCAAGAAAAAGACCCAAAATTACTACATGATTGCCATACGTGCGTTCTTAAAGTACTTGGCAAAATGTAACATTAAAACACTCAGTCCTGAATATATCGAATTGGCAAAAACGGGAGATCGTTCTTTGGATCTTATCTCAGCTCACGAGCTTCGTTTACTCATGGACGCACCAAAAGGCGATGATCTCAAATCGTTGAGAGATAGAGCCATTTTAGAACTTCTTTTTTCTACTGGACTACGTGTGTCGGAGCTCTGTTCCCTTACGAGAGACATAGACATACGTGCAGATGAGTTTTCTATTCGTGGTAAGGGTGACAAGGTTAGAATCGTCTTTATTTCCGAAAATGCCAAGAAAATCCTAAAGAAATACCTCGATAAGAGAACAGATGCAGAAGATGCGCTGTTCATTAAAATGGACGGCAAGGAGAATAAAGGTAAAGATTCAGGTCTTACTCGCCGGTCTATCGAACGTATCGTGAAACAGTGTGCCGTACAGGCGGGAATTTCCAAAAAGGTGACCCCGCACGTCATTCGTCACTGTTTTGCGACCGATCTCCTTTCAAATGGAGCTGATCTACGCTCCGTACAAATGCTTTTAGGGCACGCGAATATCAGTACGACCCAAATATATACACATATTACCGATAACGAGCTTAAACGCGTTCATCAGAAGTTTCACGGTAAGAAAAATCAGGGTTAAGAGTGTGGTATTATTTCCACATGAAAATAATCTCCTGGAACGTCAATGGTTTGCGTGCAAATGTGAAAAAAGGTGGCTTTGACTGGTTTCTCAACGAATCGCCGGATATGTATTGCATCCAAGAGACCAAATGTGAACCAGAGCAACTCGAGGAAGGTGTACGTAATCCCCCAGGTTACCACTCCTATTTCGATCATTCCAAGGGTCGTAAAGGATACAGTGGTGTAGCCATATTTAGTAAAATAAAGCCCGAAAAAGTGGAGTACGGTTTGGGTGTTCCCGAGATAGATCAGGAAGGACGTTTTCTGGCCCTCTTTTTTAAAGAATTTGTCCTCATCAATATCTACTTCCCTAACGGTGGTGGTGGTCCAGAACGATTGGCATTCAAATTGCGCTATTACGATGAGTTTTTGAAATACGTGAATGTCTTGGTAAAAAAGGGTCACGAAATTATCTTTTGTGGAGATATAAATACCGCACATACAGCTATAGATCTTGCGCGACCGAAAGAAAATGAAGCAAATACAGGCTTTTTACCGATAGAACGTGCCTGGTTGGATAATGTCGTTGCACAGACGTATGTTGATGCATTTCGTCATTTTAACCCCGAAGTTATAGGTGCTTATACCTATTGGGATATGAAAACCTATGCTCGTGAACGAAATGTCGGCTGGCGTATCGATTACTTCTTTGTCACTCCGGGAATTCTTAAAAACATTGAAAAAATACACATTCTCGATCATATTTTAGGTTCAGACCATTGCCCCGTTGAACTTATTCTGAGGTAATTTGAGGGTTGTAGTTGAGAGGTATTAGTGAAAATTAAGCATCTTCAAATGCTAGATTACCCTACAAATTAGCTGCGCTAATTTTTTGGCCGTCGTTCGGAC
>CALREM010000063.1 GCA_943355185.1 Candidatus Nomurabacteria bacterium
TGGATTCTTAGCATCTTTGGCGACAACATTTGAGGAAATGACAGCGTCGTTTTTATCCAGACGGACCACGCGTACGCCACCAGCGTTTCTACCCATCTCACGAACATCATATTCTTTGAAACGAATTGATTGACCTTCTTTGGTAGCAATCATAATTTCATCATGTTTTGAAACAAAAGATACAGAAATGAGTTCATCTCCGGCATCGAGAGTGATAGCAATGAGACCAGAACGGCGTACATCACGGAAATGTTTAGCTGATGACTTCTTGCCGGTACCACCTTTGGTCACCATCATGAGAGCCAGGCCATCTGCAGCCTTTTTGTCTTTTGGCATTGGTAAAATAGAGGTCACCTGTTCACCTTCTGCCAATGAAAGGAAGTTCATGATTGACTTGCCACGAGTCGCACGCTTACCTTCGGGTATCTCATACATCTTGATCTGGTATGCCTTGCCTTTGTCAGTAAAGAACAGGAGGTCGTTGTGGGTAGTAGCAAAGACGAGATGAGAAATAAAGTCTTCTTCTTTGGTATCCAAATCAACGACCCCTACACCACCACGCTTTTGTTTGCGATATTCTGACGGAGCGGTACGTTTTATATAGCCACCTTTAGTGAGAACCAGTACAGACTCCTCATCTGCAATCAGATCCTCAGGATTAAATTCTTTGACGCCGTGTTTTACGATTTTGGTACGACGCTCATCACCATACTTTTCCTTTATATCTTTGAGTTCCGTGGTGATAATACCGCGAACTTTTTTGTCACTACTGAGAATACTCTTGAGCTCGGCGATAATATCCTGAACTTCTGCAAGCTCATCGAGAATCTTTTTGCGTTCGAGACCAGCCAAACGGACAAGGCGCATTTCACAAATAGCAGTGGCTTGTTTGTCACTGAATTTGAATTTCTTCATCAAATTCGCATGAGCTTCGGGAGCATCTTTTGATTCACGAATCAGCGTAATTATCTCGTCGATATGATCGAGTGCCTTTTTGAGACCCAAGAGAATATGTTCGCGATCTTCGGCTTTGGTAAGGTCGAACTGAGTACGACGACGGATAACTTCGATGCGATGGGTGACAAACTCTTGGAGAATTGTCTTGAGAGACAATGTCTGAGGAACACCGTGTACGAGTGCCACCGTGTTCATGTGGAAAGTCTCCTCGAGCTGGGTGTGCTTGTAGAGCAAGTTCACAACCTTCTCAGGATATGAACCTTGTTTGAGATCGAGCACAATGCGCATTTCCCTGTCCGATTCATCACGAAGACCTCGAACACCTTCGATGATCTTGTCGCGCACGAGATCTGCCATGCGAATGATGAGCTCACTCTTGTTGACACGGTATGGAATCGAACTGATAACGATTTGGAATTGACCTTTTTTGTCTTCAACTATTTCTGCCTCTCCACGAACAGTCATGCCTCCACGACCAGTAGCATATGCATGTTGAATATCTTTGTCACCATATATAACTGCTCCTGTTGGAAAATCGGGACCTTTGATGAATTTCAAAAGATCTTCGGTACTGGCTTCAGGATTCTCAACCATATGAGTAGTGGCATCGACGACTTCGCGGAGATTGTGAGGAGCAATGTTGGTAGCCATGCCCACCGCAATACCGAGTGTGCCGTTGAGGAGGAGGTTTGGGACGGCCGTAGGAAGCACTGACGGCTCTTTGCGAGTACCATCGTAGTTTGGACGGAAATCGACAGTGTCTTTGTCGATATCGCGGAGAATCTCGGTTGATATACGAGCCATCTTGGCTTCGGTATAACGCATAGCAGCTGGTGGATCACCGTCTACAGTACCGAAGTTTCCTTGACCATGAATGAGCTGGTAACGCATCGTAAAGTCCTGGGCCATCTTTACCATAGAGTCATAGACCGCTACGTCACCGTGCGGGTGATAGTTACCAAGCACGTCTCCCACTACTACAGCTGATTTGCGGAACTTGGCCTGGAAGGTCAAGCCTTTCTCGTGCATGGCATAGAGGATACGGCGGTGAACTGGCTTGAGACCGTCTCGAACATCCGGCAACGCACGATCGGTGATAACCGACATGGCATAGTCGAGAAAAGACTCGCGCATTTCGGTGACGATGGAGCGCACAACGACACCACTACCCTCACGAGGGGCTTCTGTTTCTGCTTCTTTACTTGTATCGAAAGATTTCTTAGCCATATATTCCTCCTATTATAACAAAAAAGGTGCTGAATCGCATCTTGACGTAAAACCTATATCGAGGTCCGACCTTGATATAGGTTTTCTTCATACGGATTTTATCTCGGGGTGTTATGTTCATGAATATGGACTCCAATATGCTAAACACAGATTACTATCATCATATCTATAATAGAGGCGCTCATAAAGTGCCAATTTTCCACGACTCGCATGATTATGAGAGATTTCTTCAATTATTGTATATAGGAAACAGTACAACTTCTTTTCATCTTTCAAATCTTAAGAAGAGAGATATTTATACTATTGACCGGGAAGAAACTTTAGTTCAAATAGTTTCATATTGTTTAATGCCTAATCATTTTCATTTGGTTTTAAAAGAGGATACGGTAAAAGGAATTACTCGTTTTATTCGCAAAATATGTACAGGATATTCCATGTATTACAACCTTAAATACCTTCATTCAGGAACAATATTTCAAGGAAAATACAAATCAAAAGTTGTAACAAATGATGACTACTTACGAACCCTTATACAATATGTACATTTAAATCCTTTTGGAATAGAAGAACCGTTCATGACCAAGGAAGCTAAAAAGGAATATCTTGCTGAAGCAATTAATTATTCAAAGAAATATGAGTACTCGAGCTTTAAAGACTACTTGAGAGAAAAACGACCACAAAATAACATCATATCGAGGTCCGACCTTGATATATCGATTACCTCTCCCCCGCCATGACCTCAACCGTAGAAAATTCTACTTTCTTTGGTCCAAATATTCTATCCTTGAGATTGCCCGCAAGTGATCCTACTGCTGCAACCATAGACTGAGCAGGAGTGTTCACCTCATCCAATGCTTTAGCAACTGAACTTGAAGCAGGTAAACCGACGGCAGAGAAAGATGCTAACCAAAAAACAAAAATAAGGGCAGTTATTCCAAACGATGCCCAAAATGCGACACGGCGACGAATATGTTCTGGCTTACTTCGTAACAAGGCGAGATGAGAATGAATCTTCATGCGTATATTGTATACCCATTCCTATTCCCTCTCAAGTACAACAACTTCAGCTTCCTTGCCTTCGAGATCTTTTTTCTTGAGAGTGAGCTTTGCCACCGGTGCAGGATTCTCCCCAGCTTCTTTGAGGAAGAGTTTGAGTGCATCTTTGGCACCCACATCACCATAATGGATAGGTATGATCAATTTTGGACCAAT
>CALREM010000064.1 GCA_943355185.1 Candidatus Nomurabacteria bacterium
ATCGGCGGCAACGTCACCGCAGAAAAAGGAGATGATCCAAGACCGTCAATCATCAATTTCAAATATATTTGTGCAAATCCCAAATTCACCAAATCTTCAATCGTAAACAATGGAGCAAATTCCTTTTCCAAAGCCTCAGCATCCGTAGCACCCACCCGGAACGTAATCATCGTCCCCACGTTACCAAACACTGCCGGCCGCACAATCTCATCCATCTGTTCAATATATTGATGCGCAATCGTCAGGTTTAGTTTGTACTTACGTGCTTCAGACAAAATGTCCGCAAAGGAAGCGTTTGCAAAGTTTTGGAATTCATCCACGAACAGATAGAAGTTCGGTAACATCTTTGCTGCACGATCGGGAACATCGGCGCGTGACATCGCTGCTAGATATATTTTAGTAACCAACAACCCTCCCAACAATTTCATATTTTCATCACCGATCTTTCCCTTGGACAAGTTGATGATCATGATCTTGCGTTGATCCATCGCCTCACGGAAATCAAACGAGGAAACCGGCTGACCAATCATGTTACGAATCAGAGGGTTGGCAGTGAATTGCCCGACTTTATTTTGAATAGAAGGAACAGCTTCGGCAGCCATACGTTCGGTATAGTTTGCAAATTCTTTAACCCAAAAAGATTTTACTGAAGGATCTTGGACATGCGAAACGATTTCATTTCGATATGCTTTATCCGAAAGCATCCGGTTCACTCCCAACAACGTTGTATTAGGCGCCTCAAGCAATGCTAATAGCGTGTTCGTCAAAATATATTCCATACGAGCAGACCAGGCGTCCACCCAAATCTTTTTAAAAGTACTCATCAGACCCGATACAACAAGGTGACGTTTTGTATGATCAACACTTTCGAGAACGTTAAAGGAAATAGGAAAATCTGTATCGAAAGGAGCGATATAAATAACATCACGAATGCGTTCTTTGGGAACATATTCGAGCAGAAGGTCTGCAGTCTTGCCGTGAGGATCTATGAAGCACATCCCTTCCCCATTCTGAATATCCTGCACCGCCATATTTTCCAGTAAGGTGGACTTTCCCATACCAGTTTTCCCGATCACATAGACGTGACGAGTTCGGTCTTTAGCCTTAATGCCAAATTTGACCCGTTTATTACGAGCGTCAGTTTCTCCGAAATATGTTACGCGATTGTCATCCATAAGGAGCACTATGATTTAAAAATACATATAAAGTATACCTTAAAAACAAGACTTAATACATTGCACATACGCAGAAAGTCCCCTCAGCAAAAGCTAAGGGGACTTATGACACATGGTACGTTAATTATGCAAAAGTGCGTTCCCGCTTGATTCCTGGAAGAGGATCCTCCTCAATACCCAGGAATTGCCATACCGAACACTTCAAGGTGTCCTCGAAGTCACTATTGTTTGCTGTTACAGCTTTACCATCGGGCATATACTCTCCTGGTAAAACCTGGTAACTGGCACCTACCGACTCTCGACGAGAGAGAAGTGCATTTACCTGTCTTATTGCCCATCCCATCTTCTTCTTAGGACTTCTTGGTGCGGAGTCCCAATTCTGTAATGGAAGCGCTTTTCGTGCCATAACCTTTTGACCTTTTCTGTGTAGAACTTTTTTAATGCCACCCGAAATGATTCCGTGATCCAGATCATGTTTTGGATCGTGTCATCCCATCGAGCATCTGGGTAAAAATAGTACCACAAGTGTTTATAAAAGCAACACTCTGTAGCAGAGCTCAGTGGATTATGTTTCGGAGCATGACCGCAATGAGATTCGAGTCCCGACAAATTGCCCCTATGTACTGAAGCCTTGGAAGTACATAGGGTAGCAATTTGGAGTGGGCGACCTTGTGGGCATGTGGAGAAACGTAAGACACTGGGCTCGTAGCAAGAAATTATTGAGGAGTCGTAGTACTTACAACCGCCGTCTCAACCGACTTCACATCGATCACTCCTTTTTCCGCCAACGCCTCCCTTTGATACCTATTAGCCGCATTCCACAACATCCAACTCGTAAGACCAGCATCGTATGTTGCCTGCATTTGTGCACGAACCATCTCTGGAGTGTATATTGCTCCCAAGTTAAAATCCTGTAACCACGGGCGTAGTTTCAACGGAGTTGTCGAGGCAAGAACAGCGCGTCGTGCCGCATGATCCATCGAAGATCTAACGACTTCATACGGATATTCAGCTGGTTTAGCCATACCATTAAATCCTTTTGCATAATGGGACGGATAAACCATTGGGGCAATATAGTCGAAATAGGGCAATGCATCTTCGAGTACCTGACCGATGCCCAAATCATCATACGCACTCGTCGTTAGACCGAAGAGGTCTGCAGATAGAGGTGCACTGGTCGAAGCAAGCGCCAAATCAAGGTATGCAAAGAAATCACGAAGTACTTCACGCTTCTTACGGCCAACACTTTGCGCAAAGGAAGCATCAGCCAAATTTCCATCGGAAGGAAAACGGATATAGTCGAAATTTAATTCATCAAAACCAATCTCATATGCCTCCTTTCCAATAGAGACAATATAATCCCAATATTCCGAAGCGCCCGGATCTATAAAAGCCAGCTTATTTTTATCTTTCCAAATACCAGAAGGATTGGAAAGACTTTGGACTGCCAATGTTGGATTATGCGCTGCATATAACGGATCTTGAAAAACCGTAATGCGCGCAATCACATATATACCCCGTGCATGAAGTTCAGTTATAAATTCAGGAAGATCAGCGATGCGGCAACCATATCCACCGGCTGGCACCGCTACTTTTGTACCACGATACGAAATTGTTCCGGTGTAATCTTTGAGATCCAAGACTAATGAATTTAATTCCGTTCCATCAAACAACGTAAGCATCTTTGTACGCAGCGAAGGGGTTCCTCCAATACAGGCTGTCATATATACAGCCTTCACTGCGTCAGGTGTTTCTATGTGGGTAGGCACAGCTACAACCTCGGGAGTGGTCGAGGCATTTTCAATAACCGCTGACGTTACGGATACCGGCGAATAGCTGATGTGATCAATTGGCACAACCCATGCTATCGTTAAAATCAGAGCCACGCTTGATACCACCACGATGACTCGTATTCCAGTGCGAGCAGATGCCATATTCCGTACATAATCTCGCATAGACATACCTATATTCATTCCGTGGTTACTGAATCATGAGAGGCCGATGTCGAATCAATAGAAGTCTGTGGAACAGCTCGATGATCTTTGTATGATTGACGGTCCACACTATCAGAAGAGGATGCTTGACGAGTCTTCTTTGGAACATCTGCAACCGGAAGCGAATACACCAGGACCCCGATACAAAGTCCGGTCATCACAGCG
>CALREM010000065.1 GCA_943355185.1 Candidatus Nomurabacteria bacterium
CCAGCAGCCAAAACACTGGGAGCCACACCAGCAGCACGTACTGATGGAAAAATTCAGACTGAAGAAGGGTCAGATCTTCAACGCCTTCGCACATATGAAAGTGACGTAGCCAATGCACTTTCACACAAACACACATCTATTGCTTCAATTGCGATCGCGGAAAATGCCAAAAAGGAAGAAGCTGCAGCTGAACAAGTTCAAGAGCAAGAGAATGAAACCCCTGAACAACAATCGCAACCGGTACCAAAAACTCATTCTGTATTCAAAATTATATTAGTAGTATTGATTATCATGTTTATTGCAGGAGGGATTGGTGGTGCATACTACCTCTATAGCAAGAGTCCTTTGGCCCCAAGTCCACAAACAACCATTCCTGAACCAGTCACAAACACATCCGGTGTTGTTTCAATAAATACCGAAGAGATAATCGAGATCCGAGGAATGGATCTCGACGCTGTACGAGCTCGTATTGCTGCCGAAGTAGAAAAGCCTCACAGTCCTGGAAACATTCATGAACTTATCATTACCAATGAAGGCAATCGCGTCACCGAAGCAGAGATGCTCACTCTGATGCAAATCGACGCTCCGGATATTCTCAAAAGATCTCTAACCAATCCATGGATGCTGGGAATATACACAGATGAGCTGGGGGGTAAAGATGTCTTTGTTGCAGCAACTACTAACTTCTTCCAAAACACCTTTGCTGGAATGCTTCAATGGGAAAACATTATGGCTGATGACCTCAAGCTCTATATTTCTTCTGCCCGAGGTATAGTCAATGCTCCTGCAGTAAGTTCTACCGTAGAAGTTCTCGGCACTAATGGAAGCACGACTCCACCAGCACAACCGCCAAGTAGCTCAATTGAGCAGTATTATACTCTGCGAGGCCAATTTGAAGATCGTATTATCATGAACAAAGACGTCCGTGTATTTCGAACGACTGACAGGAAAATCCTCTTCCTGTACTCATTTATTAATAACTCTACTCTTGTTTTTACAACCAAAGAAAAGACTCTTGTCGAGATACTCAATCGACTTGAAAAACAAGCTTTTATCCGCTAAAATAGCTCCATGAATAAAAAAGACTTAGATATTTTCAAGAAAAAACTTCTCGAAGAAAAGCTGACTCTCGAACAAGAGTTGAGCGGCATTGCCCACAAAAGCTCAAGTTCTCCTGGTGGATGGGAAGCCACGACTGACAATATAGAAGTTGGATCAGCAGACGAAAATGAGCTGGCCGATAAACTTGAAGAGTTAGATGATAATACAGGGATTGCAAATCAGCTCGAAACTCAACTTACAGGCGTCAAATCCGCACTCGAACGCATCGACGCTGGTACATATGGTATATGTGAAACATGTGGTAAACCCATAGAAAAAGAACGTTTAGAAGCAAATCCTTCGGCTCAAATCTCACTCAAACACGGTCACTAATTACTTAGACGTTTCTTGAGACTTTCTTCATCCCGTCTTCATCTCAATGGTGTATTGTTGATGAATGAGCATTGCAAAAACCCATAGTGCACAACTTATTGGACTTTCCATGGAACCCGTTTCG
This sequence comes from Candidatus Nomurabacteria bacterium, assembly GCA_943355185.1. Lineage (GTDB taxonomy): Bacteria > Patescibacteriota > Minisyncoccia > Phycocordibacterales > PALSA-1337 > C7867-002. The sequence goes on from CALREM010000065.1 coordinate 1,559, forward strand.
GTGGAGGTCGACATATCGCATGGCTTACACTCATTTTCCATTGTAGGTTTGGGTGATCGTGCGGTCGAAGAAGCCAAAGATCGTATTTCTGCGGCAATCAAAAACTCCGGATACGTTTCTCCAAAACAGAAAAACCAAAAAGTTGTTATTTCTCTGGCGCCTGCCGACGTACGCAAAGAAGGTCCTTCTTTCGATGTGGCGATGGCGATCGCCTATTTTTGTGCCACAGGGGAGCTGTCCATCCAACTCGAAGACGTCTTGCTACTTGGAGAACTTTCCCTGGAAGGAAAGATCCGCAAAATAAGCGGTCTTCTGCCATTACTATGCCAAGCATCAGAACACGGATTCACAAGTGCATTTGTACCGCAGGAAAATATTCACGAAGCTTCTCTCGCTCAAAATCTGACGATATATGCAGTCTCGTCACTCGGCGAACTTGTTTCACATTTTTCCGGAAAAAATATCCTCACACCGATCCATCCAAAAGAATGGGGTGATATTGCTGATCCGTATTCGGACATAGATATGCAGACAATCCGAGGCAACGAAACCGTCAAACGTGGCTTGGAGATTGCTGCGGCCGGAGCACATAACACTATTATGTGCGGCCAACCAGGAACAGGGAAGACCATGCTGGCACAAAGCTTTCGTTCTCTATTGCCACGTCTTTCATATGAACATGCCCTCGAAGTTACTTGTATCCACTCTGCCGCGCGTACATTGCATAGTGAAATCATTGTGTATCCACCATTTCGGTCACCTCATCACACAGCGTCGTATCCATCCATCGTTGGTGGTGGGGCAATACCAAGACCAGGAGAGATCACGTTGGCACATCGAGGTATCTTATTTCTTGATGAATTTACCGAGTTTAGTCGCGATGTCATCGAAGCGTTGCGGCAACCATTGGAAGATCGTTATATAACCATATCTCGAGCGCGCGGTGCAGTTACATTTCCAGCTCAATGTATTTTGATCGCTTCAATGAATCCTTGCCCCTGTGGCAAAGGGCAGGGCATGGGGTGTACCTGCCCCCTGCGTCAGGTAGAAAACTATCGCCGTAAAATCTCTGGACCAATTATCGACCGTATCGATATCTGGCTGAACGTCAATAAAGTTGATTATGAAAAACTATCCACTGCTCAATCTGATTCCGAATCATCACACACCATTCGAACCAGAATCATCGAAGCACGTCGTCGACAACGCACTCGTTTCACCACACAAGATATCGACAAATATTTTAATAGTGAAATGAATGCCGGGGATATAGAAAAGTGTGTCATTCTCGAAAAAGAGGTACGAGAACTCCTGACCACATCAGCTCAAAGACTCGAACTTTCCGGCAGAGGATTTCACAGAGTGATTAAAGTAGCGCAAACAATCGCGGATCTGACAGGAGATGGCCCTATTACAAAAGAGAACCTGCTTGAGGCGTTACAATATAGACAGAAAACCGTGTGAGACGCTATTAAAAAGGATTTTTTGCTCCACGAATTTCGAAGTGAATGTGTGAACCCGTTGATTTTCCAGTACTACCCATCAGGGCAATCTTTTGACCTTGCTCTACATAATCTCCAGCTTTTACGAGATTTTTTGAATTATGTGCATACACTGACTGTGTGCCGTTTGGATGAGAAATGATCACGAAGTTGCCGTATCCGCCGTTGTATCCGCCATCATTGCGACTGACTATAACCACACCTTCAGCTGAAGCATAAATCGGCGTACCTAAAGGAGCAGCAAGATCAACGCCGTTGTAACCA
>CALREM010000066.1 GCA_943355185.1 Candidatus Nomurabacteria bacterium
ATTCGCGAAGCAGAGTCCCAGTCTTGCAAGACTGGGACGTTTCTGAAGACCATGTATCTTCCAGGCTTTAAGTAAGTTTCGTAATATCGCGAGGATAGAAAATGGCCAAGGTCCATTCGAAAACGATCTGTGTGCGTTTTGACCAGGAGGCGAATTTGAAAAGATAGACGGTACGCCAGATCCACCATGCTAGTTTCCCTGCTAAACCAAGAGAGAATATTTCACCAATCGCAAACCATTGTCCTACCGAGACCATGCCTCCTTTTGAATGATAATGAAAACGCTGCAAACTGCGATCCGCAATAGAAGCCAAAATATTGTATGCAACGATACGAGCTTGAGAAACTGCCACTTGAGCTAACATCGGTAATGGTCGTGCAGGCTTGCTCGGATCAACTGCAAGTCCTGCGGCCTGACCATCGACATACGCAGCTACGTCACCGAGTGCAAAAATGTTTTTCTGTTGTAACAAACGAAAATATTCATCGACTGCCAAACGACCACCCCCAGCAACTGTTGGTAATGAACCTTCAAATTGAGGAATGATCGGTTTTACGCCAGCCGCCCAAATAATCAGTGATGCGTGTACCGCGCTTCCATCCGCCAAAGTCAATCCTTCTGGTGTCACGGCACTAACCGTACTACCAGCCTTCAAGATAACTCCATTATGGACCAAGCGCTTCATTGCGGCCTGACGTAATCGCGGAGAAAATTGTTCAAGAAGTTCCTTGCCACTATGGATCAATGTTACTGAAGGTTCTTCGGGGTGACAATGTTCACGATCGTCAGGACGTGAACCATCGGCATCCGTTCCTTCAGTGTCGCTGTAATATCTTTCTACCATGCCACCAACAAACTCAGTGAGTTCTGCGGCCACTTCTACCCCCGTTGCACCTCCACCTACCACCACAAAGGATAAGAGCTCTCGACGTCGTACCGGATCGGAAATCAAAACAGCTTGCTCGAAGAGGTCGATAATCTTGTTTCGAATAAGATACGCATCCTGCAAACTCTTAAGTGACATAGTGTTTATGTCTGCCCCCGGAATGCCGTAATAGTTTGTCTCGGCACCAGTAGCCACAACCAAATAGTCGTATGTGATAGTACTGGTATCAATATGGCTTTTGAGAAAGACAATACGTTTGGATGAATCAATTTTTTCAACGCTGGCTTGGATTATTTTGATCCCCGAATGAGCAAAAATTTCACGCAGTGGCTCTGCAATGTTTCGCGGACTCAAGCCTCCCGTAGCGACTTCATGAAGAAGTGGAGTAAATAAAAAGTAATTGGTACGATTGACGATGGTGACATCGATCTTACCTTTTTTAACCTGACGAATGAGTTTCTTGGCAAGGTACATTCCACCAAAACCGGCTCCGAGTATAACAACATGAGGTTTCGACATGTGAATATAGTACCACAATTAACTATTATCGTAACAGGAACACGTTCTGTATTATGAATTTTCCACTTGGCCAATATCCCAGACTTCTTTACCAATATGATTTTGCACGCTTTCCAGATCACTTAGTAACTGTGACTCTTTCTGCTTGATCTCATCCGTGACTGAAGCATTGAGATTAACTCGACGAACAACAGCGATCTCCGCTTCGATATCGCGCTTAAGAACAGCGAAACCTCGTCGTATAACATCTTCGGCTTCACGCACTTCTTTCCAGAACAGTTTATGTTTCTTTCTGCCATGATAAGCGTGGTAGACGATAAATGAGAGAAGAATAATAACTAATATCAATAAGACAAGAAATCCTCCAAGATACAATGTTTCGTAGCTCAAACGTGAGCCTCCAAACTGGATCGCAGTCTGTATAACCTTCATCTTTATCTGTGGTCCAGGTGGACTCATTGTCTCGCCGGCACGACCTTGCGTCCACAAAAGATATTCACCTGGCGACAAGAATGTCGGATGACGATAGAACCATTCGCCCGCCTTGTCTGATGTCACGGTTTCGCTCACCGCTTCACCCGTCTGCATATTTTGAAGATATATCACCACATCTGTTTGTGGAGCGAGAGTATTCCCACCGATATAGAATATTTCTTCATTGGATATATCCTTTGAAACAGTAGATACGACTGGTGGGGCGAGACTTATCTGTTCAGCATGAGCTATATTTTGGCTACTCCATAGCGAAGCTCCGAGCATGAGAAATACGACCAGGCTGCCGTATTTTTGTTTGTATTTCTGCAGTTCAGACAACTGGGAACGTAAACCGTCAGGCAATACCTTGCGTTGACGATTTGAATGGATACCGAGATGCCAACGACGTACTGACCATGCCATAAATATACACAAAGTAAGTATGAAAATAACCAATATCCACCACCACAACCAAGGTATGGTAAGACCACCAAAGAGACGCACTCCTTGATCGGTAATAGGTTCAAAAAATGGTGCGACAATCTTTATACGTTGCTGCACATCTCGATAGTTACCCGCTTTATCATGTGCACGTACTACCAGATCATATGAGCCTATATCCAGAGCCAATTGATGTGGACTGGTTGATTCGACAAAGAAAGGCTCTTCATGGGCACGAACAGAACTTTGACTCAGTGGAATGGTCTTGATTTCATAATATGTCACCCCTGACAAGGTATCTGTAGTTAAAAAATTAATAATTTGATTTTTACTCGACGTCCGCGCCGACGGAATAATATCTACGGGAAATTCAGCAGGAGGGTCTGTGTCGATATTCAAACCAAAATGAGTGACTCCGCCCCACGCACCATCACGAAATGCCTTTATATGGAAATAATGACTACCATTTGCAAGATCACGATATACAATACTCGAAGTGTTACCGTCTGCAATATTATCAGGCACACTGACGGGACTTTTGTCTAAAATATAACTATATTGTTCCACTGCACTTATGCTCGCCCAACGCAAAATAGCATTTTGATTGTTATACCACTCTGATTGATCAGCATGGGTCTCCGATGTTACAACTGGTCCAGCAGGTGGTGGTAATACGAGCTTATAAATACCATTTTGAAAACCAGTTAAGACAGCAGTTCCTTTGCCATCATTAGCCAATACGGACGACTTATCAGAAAATCTAACCAGAACAGGATCACCGGTTTGCTTGACTCTAAAGGTAAGTTTGGTTATTAACCCACGACTTACATTGATTCCACCAGGTATACCACCGGTGAGTTGTACGATACCATCCCTGTTATTAAAAACTGGTTGAGCCGTCCAGACACTTATTACCGATTGCCCTGTAGTTGGGGAAACAAGCTGTAATTTATCAGAAGGAAAGAGAAGTTCCACGTTGACCACGTTTACCGAATC
>CALREM010000067.1 GCA_943355185.1 Candidatus Nomurabacteria bacterium
AGTCCTGAACCTGGAAAGGCTATGGTAGGTAATTGAGCAGCCAAAGCAGCTTCGTGCGCCAGAGAATCAATACCCAATGCCAAACCAGAGACAATAACAATCGGATAACCTGCCAGTCCTTGAATCAGATGTTCGCACACCTCCTTGCCATAGGTACTGTGATTACGGGAACCAATGACACACAAATATACAAAATGAGCAGGCGGAAGAACACCTTGCATATACAGATGCGGTGGCTGACGTTGGATTTGTTGCAGTAAATAAGGGTATTCACTCGGTTGGAGCGTATGTGTTGGATGATTCATATATAAGAGAGGGCGAAATACATGTGGTTTTGCTCAAAACCGAAATGGGGTGGTAGTCCAGCTTTAAGAAAGCATCTTGTTTTGAGCAAAACCACATGTATTTCGCCCTCTCCTGTACTGTATCCTATTCAAATGAAGATTCACTGAAGAAAGGTTAAAATTTCCCTGAAGAAATGCTATACTAGTTTTACTTATGCTCGACATCAAATTCATACGCGAAAATAAAGACATCGTAGCCCTCGCGGCAAAGAAAAAGCACGTCGCTATCAGTATAGACGAGCTCATTGCTCTCGATGACAAACGTCGCACCATCCTTACTCAGGCCGAAGCTCTCCGTGCCGAGCAAAACCTTGCCAGCACCAAAATTGCTTCAGCCGCCACACCCGAAGAACGCGCCACCCTCATCGCAGGCATGAAAGATGTCAAAACTGCCCTCGAAAAAGAAGAAACCGAACTCAAAACAATTATGGCAGAGTGGCAGAACCTCATGCTCAAGGTTCCCAACGTCCCCGATATCTCAGTTCCCGATGGCGACACCGATGCAGATAATAGAGAGATCAAAACCTGGGGCACCAAACCAGAGTTCGCTTTCGAACCCGCAGACCATATTAAGATCATGGAGTCACTTGGCATGGTTGATTTTGAACGAGGATCAAAAGCTCACGGCTTTCGTGGTTACTTCCTGACCGGGGACGGCGTCCGCCTCTGTTTTGCTATTTGGAATTTCGCTCTCGATTTCTTTTCAAAAAAAGGATTCATACCCGTCATGCCTCCGACTATCGTCCGCAAAGTGTTCCTCTATGGCACCGCACACCTTCCGGGAGATGTAGATGATTTCTATGCAACACAAGATGGTGACGTCCTTGCTGGTACTGCCGAAGTACCCCTGATGAGTTTCCATTCCGAAGAAGTGCTCGAAGCGAGCGCATTGCCAAAACGCTACCTTGGATTCTCTCCTTGCTATCGCCGCGAAGCAGGTGCGCATGGCAAAGATGTCAACGGTCTGATCCGTGTTCATGAATTTTATAAATTCGAACAGCTTGTATTGTGTGAAGCCAATCACGAGACATCAGTTGCATTCCACGAAGAACTCAATCGCAATGCTGAAGAGTTCATCGAAGCACTCGGTTTGCCATATCACACCGTTATTAACTGTGGAGGTGACCTCGGCCTTGGTCAGGTCAAGAAATACGACATCGAACTCTGGGTTCCAAAAGAAGGCAAGTACCGCGAAATTTCCTCAGCATCGTATTTCCATGATTTCCAATGTCGTCGTCTCAATATTCGCTACAAAGGCGAAGATGGAAAACTCAAATATGCTCACTCATTGAACTCTACAGCCATCCCAACACCTCGAATTCTGGTTTCTTTGGTTGAAAATTTCCAGCAAGCCGATGGAAGTATTAAAATTCCCGCAGTACTACAGCCATACATGGGCACGGATGTAATTTCAAAAAAATAAGAAGCATGATTCGTCGCTCTGCCTCATCACCTCATCGTTCCCGTCCCGTATCTCGTCAATCGTCATCATTTACTCGCCGTCGCTCTGAAAAGAAACTGATGCTGATTGCAGGAAGTGTGATCTTGCTCGGTTTGTGCATGTGGGGAATTTCAGGAATTTCTCGCATAGAAAGCTTTGCCATTACCTCAGTAGAAGTATATGGAACCGATACGAAAGTGGCTTCGGATATTCGTGCAGCCGCTACGGAAGCGCTTCAAGGTTCATATTTCGGACTTTTTGCACGGGCAAATAGATTTATTTACTCACGTCACAGTATCGTTCGAGCTATTGAAGAAACGTCATCACAGATCGAACGTGCCGAGGTAAAAGTAAATAATCAGCACGCATTGGTGGTTACCATTACGGAGAAAAATGCAACCGCCATAGTTTGCGGAAGTTTACCAAACTTTGAAGATAATCAATTAATAATTGAAGAAGATGCACGATGCAATTTTGTAGATCGTGGCGGGCGTATTTTTGAAAAGGCACCATTGTTTGTGGGGACGGCGCACAAGAGGTATTACTTTCCTGATATGAAAGAAGACGTACTCGACCTGCCTCAACCAGAATTCGAACAGTTACAGAAATTATATGATGATGTTCGTGCAGCCGGTATTCCTGCACAGGCAATTCTCATAAAACCAGAAGGGGAATATGAGTTGTATGTTTCGTATTCCAGCACGAATTCATCGGAAGATGCGATATCGGGTACTACTATCGTATACTTCAATGCGTTGGGAGGTATGGAGGTTGAAAAAGCCAACTTTATATCGTTCTGGTCGTCGATGATTCAAGCGGCTCGTACCAAAGGAGAGTCACCCTCATTTGATTCCATTGACCTTCGCTATGGCTCCAATGTGTTTTATCGTCTCAATAACTAAATGAAGCATTTTTTCTATATTGTATTTGGTGGATTGATCGCCATCGGCTGTGGTGTCGGATTTATGTATGGCAGTACGATTGTATTACGCATAGCCGCAAATCATCCAGGTTTTGACTTGAGTGATTTTTCTTTTTCAGAATCAGCATCTGCAAGTACTTTTATTTCCGGTCTCAAGCGCACGGTTCGATTTTCGGCTCATGAAGAAGAGGACAATTTGAATTTTACTGACACAGCCAAAACACAGAGTGTACCTGGTACAGTTACAGCGCCTGAATATATTGTGAAAAATAACACAACCGGAGAGGTGGTTCTTTCTCATAATGCAGACACAGTAGTTCCAATTGCCTCATTGACCAAGTTAGTGACGGCGGTTGTAGCTCGTCGACTGATTGATTCGCGT
>CALREM010000068.1 GCA_943355185.1 Candidatus Nomurabacteria bacterium
TCTTCGAGGTCGCGCAGTCCGAGACAGGTCTTGAGTGTATCGGTCTTCTTCAAATGGTCGTATATCTTGTTTCCTTCAATATACTTTCCACTCTTCTGGCCGTCGTGGAGCCATTGCTCAACCGCCAAAATGTCGTATTCAGCAGGTCCGACAGTCTCGAGCTCCAGGTGTATCACTTCCTTCATCCAGTCGGGGTACGACGGTCGAATGGAGCAATCAACACGGATAATGGTGTCCACAGGATTTTCCCCCTTAGGAGTAATGACTTCGGGCAGACAGAGACCTCGTAGGAACTTCTGAAGCCTTTTAGGATTCTGAATCCAGACCTGCATGATATCGCCATCCATCTCAGGGAGATTTTCAGCAATGCGACCAATTAGCTTGGCAGTCTGTTTGTCTAGCGTGTTCATAGCGGTTTTTCCTTTCTGGTTTTCGCCGTTTTTTTGCTAAACTCTTCGCCACAGCGGAGAAAGGCCTATCGATTAAGCCACTTTCTGCTATGACGAATTCGCAAGTAGGCTATCAAAGAACTACATATGATATACAGATATTATAGTACTATGTCAATGGCACGCAATTTAAATACCTCTCAATTACCCCACCCACTCCACCTCCCTCTCCACCTGAATTCCCGTACGCTCTTTAACCCGTCGTATCAATTCATTTTGAAAGTTGATCACTGCGGCCGCAGAACTTCCTGGTTGAGCAACAATAACCAATGCCTGCTTTTCATAGGTACCAACTGGACCCATTCGCAAACCTTTTGCTTCACAGATATTATCGAGAATCCATCCCAGTGGAACTTTGATCAACTGTGCATCCTTTGTTGGATATCCAGGTAGCCCAGGATACTGGGCGGATAATTTCTCAAACTGATTTTTTGAAATAATGGGATTCTTGAAAAAAGATCCAGCGGTACCGATACGTTTCCAGTCTGGTAATTTATTTCCCCGAATACCTATCACCGCATCACGAACTTCTTTGATGCCGGGACTTTCATTTTTTCCCGTAAAAAAATCCTTGAGATCTTTATAACCAATATCAGTCTTTCCACCTTTCACCAATCGTAACGTCACCTGCACAATCACATATCTCCCTTTCTCATGTTTAAATCGACTATCACGATATGCAAACTGACATTCTTTATTTGAAAATTCAACATACGCTAAAGTTGTCGTGTCGAGTACGCGTACAGAGACAAGCGTACTGGCGATTTCAACACCATAGGCACCGATATTTTGAACCGGAGCCGCACCGACAGTCCCTGGTATCGCCGCAAGGTTTTCAATACCATGAAGATTGCGGCGTACTGTTTCTGCCACAAGATCATCCCAAGTTTCCCCTGCACCAACCGTGACACAGACAACACCATTGTCTTCAGAACCAAATTCCATACCTCGTATCTCATTCTTTATAACAATCCCTCGAAAGCCTTCGTCGGCCACAAGAATATTAGAACCCTTACCTAATATAAAAACAGGAAGTTTTCCATCGTGGGCACGACGGATCATAGCAACGAGTTCTTCTTCTGAACTTACCACGCAAAAAAAGTCAGCGGGTCCACCGATCATAAATGTCGTATAAGGTGCAAGAGGAATGTCTGAACGAATATTCATGAGTACTGATTAAATCTTTGCGCCAACTGATGGCGAGCGGGTGCGAGCTCCAAATAAAATGTCTAAATTTTTATGAGTACAACCGCTCGCCGTCACTTGGTGCAATCCGTAGATTATTATAATACGGATAGATGAAGAAGACGAGTTGCGAACTAAGAGCTCGGTGAATTATGTTTCAAAGCATGACCGCAATGGGATTCGAACCCCGACAAATTGCCCATATCTGCTGAATCCTTGGAAGCAGATATGGTAGCGATTTGGAGTGGGTGATCTTGCGGGCATGTGGAGAAACATAATTCACCGGGCTCAACTAAAGCTCCGGAAACACATTCAGTAAAGCAGGGATGAAACGCAAAAAGCCGCCGAGGGCGGCACTTTGCGAGACATTCTTTGGAATACCCGCACGGGTACTCATGTCACAATGATATCACATGCGTTCTTTCCTGCAAATAAAATATGACTATGGTTTTGCTTCGATCTGTTTTATCGCCGCATCTATGCCCACTTTATATTCAGGATAATCCTTGGCGATTGCACGCAATGTTGCGATCGCATCATATTTCATACCAGCAGCCACTTGAGTCTGAGACAACACACTCCGAAGCTGGATATTGGAAGGATCACCAGCGATCAGTTTCTTATATATCGCTATTGCCTTTGAATACTGCTTTAGCGATGCGTAAATCTGGGCACTGATGTCACTCTCAAAAAGCTCCGGTTCATCTTTGAAGATTGTACGACCCTCTGCTTCTTTTCCTGCAATAATAAACATGCTTGCATAGGCATTTTTTACTTGCGTGTTGGCCGGAGCTGACTCATATGCTTCTTTCATAAGAGTCAATGCTTCTTCAATTTTATTTGTATTTGCATACGCAATCGCAAGCTGAATCATTAATGATTGCTTACGAGGAGAGAGGCGCAAACCTTCGATAAGATGTTTTTCCGACTCGGCAAAATTACCTATGGAATTCATAAAGAATCCGGCCAAGACATGGATACGCGCATCTTCTGGCGTAGCATCAATCTGATGCTGAATCTCCTCTTGCGCCAACATAAAGAATGCTTGCTTGGTCGGACCTGGATATTGACCAGAAAGTACTCCTGGTGTGCACGCAAGGAGCTGTTCTCGTATTTCCTGATTTGCACTATAACTATTTACAGAGAGAGTCTTCTGGAACAAAGCTACATCCGCCTTGTTGTTGGCACACGCTGACAGAGCATCAAGTAATCGAGTACTTGCCAAAAACGGACGTGCAATGACGATATATAGACCTGCGACCAGTGCAATAAGCACAACTGGCGCAATGACATACTCTACCGTATCCGAATGGATTGATTTTGAACTGATCCATGGCACATGTTTACCTTCTTTGAGTGAGCCAGCGAAACCAAGGACAGCAAAGAAGAAAACATAACTAGCCAAGTTATCGAACACAAATATGTTATGTATCGCGTACCCAGCAATA